>NZ_JBQKIK010000019.1:0-65239 GCF_052117805.1 Bilifractor sp. LCP21S3_F8
CCTTCAGATTCCGTCTCACGGCGGACACCCTAGCCTTCGGCTATATCCTTCCCACTACCGGGCGGATTCGGGACTTGAACCCGTTGGAAACGTGCGCCGCTAGGCGCACTGCCAAAATCAATCGCTCATTTTGAATCCAGGCGATTGATTTACAATTTGCCGGCAAGCTCTGTCATCTGCGCGGACAGTTCAAGAAGGCTTGCACGGACGGAATCCCTGCCAAGTTCGCGTCCCAGAAGCAGATAGTCGGTACTGACATGGAAGTAGAGTGCGATCTCACCAGAAGCTCCAGAGATGGTTTTTTCTTTCCGCCTGACGCGGAGAACGGAAGGATACACCTGCATGCAGTACGATTTGGAATCTTCAGAGTCTGACAAGGGCGCAAAAGGTAAGGGTACCGATACTGCTTTCCCTGAAAACGGAAAATCAGCAATATGTGTAGCCTCGCCCTTAATACATGTCAGGCTTTCAAACTGTTTTTTGATGTTCGAAAGCTCCGCCGGCAGGAATAGAAATAGACCGCCGGCAGGGCTGGATCCTATTAAAATAGAATCCGATCCTGCCGGCGGCCTCTCATGTAATTTATCTGGTTAAACCAGCCGATAGTTACAAATCGGTTCCTGAATATTTTGGCCTTATAGACGAAAAGATCAATTTGAGCATATTCCGGCATAAGGCAGTCTTTATGGCATGTGCCGATTATCTTATGAATCAGAAGATCGTTTCATTGCCAAGCAGGAAATCCAGTACATTGATATGACGAATGCCGTTTTCATCCGTAAATGACGCCGGAATATCCCGACGCATAACGATTTTCTCAAAGAAATCATTCGTCAGTCGCAGAGAGTCCAGTTCACTGGTTGTCTTTTCTGTATGAGACATTTCATAGGCGGATTGGATATATACCTTTTTGTCTCCTTGATTGACAACAAAATCAATTTCCTTTTGCACCTTCTGATCTTTTCGCCTGTCGAGGACGACACCAACATCAACGGAATATCCCTGTATAATCAGTTCATTGTACAGGATGTTTTCCATGATATGGCCCGGATCAAATTGCCGGAAATTAACTCGCGCATTACGGAGCCCGATATCTGTGTAATAATATTTGTTTGGATACTGAAAATATCGTTTTCCCTTGATATCCCAGCGCTTTGCTTCGCTGATCAGAAAGGCATTCTTCAGGTATTCCAGGTAACTTGAAACAGTTTTAGGGCTGATATTCGCTCTTTTTGTACTGTTCAGTGTGTTTGCAATATTGGTAGGATTTGTCAGAGAACTGACAGACGACGCAAGAAAGTCCAGGATATCAGAAAGTACATCAGGGCGTTCAATTCCCTCACGCTCAATGATATCCTTGATATATACCTCATTAAAAAGCTGTGCTAAATAGTCTTTTCGCTGTCGGTCTTCCTTCAGATTCAGAAGGTATGGCATCCCGCCATAAAGCATATAGCGGTCAAATGCATCTCTTTTATCTCCTCCTGCAGCGGCAAAGAATTCCCGGAAAGAAAGAGGATATACATGGATCTGAGAAGAACGGCCGCGAAATTCTGTTACAATGTCGCTTGACAGCATCCGGGAATTGCTTCCTGTGACATACACATCAAGATTTTTGTATCCCCGCAGTTCATTCAGCATATCATAGATTGTTACCTTTTCGCCGGGCAGATCCGGATCGGGAACGGAAACAGACAGTTGAATTTCATCGATAAAAAGATAGTACTGTTGTGCGCTGTTTTGTATCTTTGCCTCGACCATACTGCTGAGAGCAATCGGGCTGCGGAATTTTACATCTTTGCGTTTATCAAGTTCGATTGTGATGATGTTCTCCGCGCTCGTCCCCTGTGACAGCAGATAATCACGAAACAGTTCGAATAAAAGAACAGACTTTCCGCACCGCCGTATCCCGGTAATCACTTTGATCTGGCCATCCCACATATAGGAAACAAGTTGGTGAAGATAAAGATCACGTTGTATCATCGGCACCTCCTGATATTACGCACTTGAGACGTAATCGTCTTAAGTGCGTAATAAAAGTATAACCCATTGAGTCCTGCGGTTCAACATAAAATTACGTATTTGGGACGTAAGTGGCATAAGATAGTAATCAAATATAACACCAGGGCGATCTCAACCAGAAGCTCCAGAGATGGTTTTCCCTGTCCGCGTTCCATATTTCCGAGATGCTCGATACTGATATAGAGCTCCTCGGCGGCTTTCTCCTGCGTCATACCTTTCGCTTTGCGGAGAGTTTTCAGACGTCCTGCAAAATTGGCGGTTTCTAAACTATACATACTTTTTCCTTTCCGCCTGATGCGGGGAGCGGAAGGATACACCTGCATGCAGTACGGTCCGGAACCTTCAGAGCCTGACAAGGGCGCAAAAAGATAAGGGTACCGATACTGCTTTTCCCTGAAAACGAGAAATCAGCAATATGTATATTCTCGCCCTTAATGCATGTCAGGCTTTCGATATGAGTTTTAATGTTCGAAAGCCCCGCCGGCAGGAACAGAAAAAGACCGCCGGCAGGGTTGGATCCTATAAAAATAGAATCCGGTCCTGTCGGCGGCCTCTCATGTAATGTATCTGGTTAAACCAGCCGATATCCGTGTATATGACCTGGAAATGGTCTTATATAGCCTGTTTCATCTCGGCCATTCCGTCGTTATACAAGTATTCGATTTGAATTTTTGAATTGAACTTATGTCAGATCTGTGCTTTACCTTGCTACTGGCGACAGCCCCTTTGGAGCGTATACCTCAATCGTGCCGTGGCGTCTGCCCTTCGGTATTCGAATACTTACGGTTCTGCATCTGCTGCAGGCTGCCTTAAATTCGCCCTTTCCGTTCTGATAAGCTGTGATACGCTGACCACAATTCGGGCAGTACCAGGAGAGCGCGCGCCATGAAAAATCTCCAGTCTCTGTCATCTGTGACCTCTCCATTCGTACTCAACAATATTTCAAATGTGCTTCCAGCTTTTTGACGGTGTAAACCATGGACAACTGGTTCTCACCTGCAAGCCTTATTCTGGTCGCGTTGCCGCACTGGTCACACTCCATCCAGCCCTCCGTTTCCTCCAGAAAAAGTCCGCGATTGATTTTGCCGCAAATGGGACATTTCACGTCATATGTTCTCAATTCCAGACACCCCCTCTCAACGGGTTCACCCAAGTGCTTTGATGACATGCTTTGCGACGCCCTGGACTACCAGCTCCCGAACCCGGATTTCTTTGTCCGGATATCGCTCCTTATTGCAATATCGCAGAATTACTTCCCCGGTTTCTTCATCCACACCTGCATAAAGCTTCAGCGTATTCAGCTGGTGCTCGTCCAGCGCAACCACAATGTCACCAACATTAGCGGAACTCTGTTTTCTGATAACGACCATATCTCCATTGTCGATGCCCGCGTCTGTCATGGAATCTCCATCCGCCTTCAGGATGTAGAAGTCACCATGCCCGAAAAGGGAAACAGGCAGGCTGACATACTCTACAATATTCTCCTCCTCGGTTTCCGGTTCACCACAGGGGATTGCACCGACCACCGGGGCAGAGAAGCTGCCGGTAGAGAACTTGCTGATCAGCTTTGTTACGATGGTTCGAGAGGATCCGTCGTATTCAAGCATTCCGCGTTCATCCATGGCCACCAAGTAGCGATAAGCGGTGGCTTTTGACACACCGACGCCCAGTGCAACTTCATTTACGGACGGTGTGGTGTGTCTTTCGCAGTAATATTGATCGATATAGGCACTGATCTGGTCCATCAGTTCCAGTCTCTTGGTGCATAACTGTCAGTGTAGTGAGTTTGCCAGTGCAGTGAAAAAATATGTATTGACTAATCTTGCCAAATGAATTAGATTTAGGTTGTTCATCGAATGTAATACGCTGTGTCGAAAAGGTGTCTGCATGCAGATGCTAATTTGACAAGGTGTATCGATTCTAAAGGGTCTTCTGATCGGTGTCTGTTTACAGATGCTTTAATCAGACGGCTCTTTTTTCTTTCCCCATTTCAAATAATCGTAAATCATGATCAGTCTCCTGATATTTGTTTTCACTGCAGGCGTTTCTTCTTGCAGGATATTCTTGTTTTTGCTAAATAATTCTCGTAATACAGCTTCCAGTTCACCAACATCGATTTGATCCTCTGTCAAATATGCAATCAATCTCGTCCTCTTTTCCAGAGACTCGTCTTTTTTGTTCCAAATTTCAAGTACAGAATGAAAGTCTTTTGCCGTATGACGTTGATTCTTAATTGTCTTGGAGATGATCTCTTCAAATGTGAACGTGTCCGCTATCTGCTCAGCCAGTGGATGTTTCTCCTTTGCATTCTGCAATAGTTTATTAACCGGCAATTTATTGGAATTCTGTTTCAATAGTTTTGGAAAGGCATAATGTAATAGCTCATCTGAACTAAAATTTAAATCACCAAGCACGATATTTCGGTACCATTCGCTTCCGTCTAGTCCACTTAAGCCCTTTAAACCCAGTGCTGATGCCCGACCAATAGCTAACACAAAATCTTCATCATCTACTCGTGCATCATCAATAGATGCAACTCGCATCGTTGCTGTCGGATTACTTGTAATGACATAACGATATAATTCCTGCTTAAAATGACGTAACAACCGAACAGGAATTTTTGTTTTTTTGTTTTCCAATGCGCGGAACAACAAAGAGAAATCGCTAAGTCCCACTTTTTTCATCATCAATGGCTTATCGTTAACCATCACTGTATATGGCGATATTTCTACGCCGTCGCCATGATCTTGCAGATATTCTACAAAAATAAATCTATCAGAAAGTTTGCGGACTTGCTCGTCATCCAGGCAGTCAACAATAGATCGTATAATCATTTGAATATTGCTGTCGCTAATTGAATAGCCCATGAAAATAATAGGGTATTCTACAAATATAGTCATCAGCTTAGCAGCAAGATATTTTTCTTGCTTTTCGAAATTCTGATAGTCCCTTTCGTTTATCACTATACTGTCAGGATTCTCTACTGAACCGTGTATTTTATATATTTCAGCAATGCCCTGTAACGATGAGAATATCAGCTGATTCTGACCCACGTAAGTTTTATATCCTTCACAGTGATCTTCTAAAAATGTATCATAATTAGTCGTAATAATGCCTGATATACTCTTTGTAGAAATTCTTTGCAGTAACGCTATTTCTTCTTGATATTGTGATTGAAGTGCAAAAGAATGTTTGATGTACCAGGCTACTTCTGCCTTAAATGGCGAAACCCCTTGTTTTACTTGTTCCATTTCGTTTTTATCAAGATGCCGCTTCGATGGGTTAGTAAACCATGCTTCATTAAAGTCTCTTTCTATTAGAGTGGCTATCCTGGGCATACGCATTGCTGGGGCAGCATCGGCTGATTTATCAGCATAAAATTGATATGCAAGCTCATCCCCTTTTATTTCTGTTGCAAAGTGCGCAAGCAGACTTTTCCAATCCGGTAATCCTAAATATCTTCTGGAAATTCCGGATCCAATAAAAAGAAATGGAGTTGTATTAAAACATTCCACAATATCTGTCAATGTCATGTGCTTTATCCCCTCAATTCTAAATTTATCGATCTTCAAAATATAACTTTTCAAAACAAGTTTTGTATTGCTATCCGTGCCTACATCCCTACAAGACTCCATTTTCCTTTGCCGCAGACAGGATTTGCTCCCGATACTCCTCAACCGTTTCTTCCGGGCCTTCAATCCGGATGCTTCCGGTAAATCCGAAGACCCAGCGGTAAAAGGTCGTGCTCGTGCAGACGCGGACTTTTGCCCGGAAATGCTCTTCATCTACAGGTTCGGACCAGAAGCGCTGGCCGAAGTTGTCAATCAGATACTTCATGGCGGAGACATGGCAGAAAAGGCTGACTTCCTTCGGCTCGTCCGTATCATACATACGAAAAACCGCCTTGTGATATTCCTCCGGATTATAGTTGTCCGGCGGTGCCACAGCGATTTCATGCAAAATCGCTGGCTGCCCCTTGATCCGGTCCAGCCGGAATGTCCGCATCGCCTGCCTCTCATCGCAGAATCCGCGGACATAGTAGTAATCGCCGTCCCAGGTCAGCTCATAAGGACTGATAGTGTACGGCTTTCCGTCATTCGTAACATAGCGCTTCTTGTTCACATCAAAATCCGTGTAATAAAACCGGATCCTGCGATGTAGATCGACGGCATTGTTGATCGCATCGACGCTGTAGTAGCCGGAATGATTGCTGCTCTTATAGCGGTCCGTGACGGAAATATGCCGCCGGAGCCGCTGGGCATTTTCCACAGTCGTCAGCGTCAGCAGCTTCGCAATCAGGTTACTGGAAATATTCGGCGTTATGAACCTGGCAGAAGAAAGGGCATCAATCAGGATCTTCAGCTCGCTCACTTCAAATGGCCGACCGTTGTAATAATATTTGTTCTGCGTTGACTCTATATAATCAATATGCAGATCCGATTCCCGGAGAATCGCCAGATCATTACTGATCGTATTCCGGGAAACCTTCAAATCATAATCATCCTTGAGCATCTTTGTCAGCTCGGCCGTAGACTGCGGATGATCCGGATCTGTATGCTCAAGAAGATATTGATATAAGTATAAAAGTCGGATTTTTGTACCATATTCCATGGTGCACTCCTTAATCTTACTATCGCCTTTTTAACCTGTCGGAAAATCCAACAGGTTAAACTCATTCTCTACAGAATACATCCAAAATTTTTCTCAATATCTGCATATTCTTATACTGCTTCTGGTTCGCATGCATGCACATAGAAAGATCGTTCTTGTGGATCATCAATTGTGAGTAGCTCTACATAATGGCTCCAGCTTTATTTGTGCGACAGTGTCGCACAGTTTGGATAAGTAAGCTACAGCTGCCGCATTCTGCTGATATCGCTGCGGCTGAATCCGGCAGCATATTGATTTGTAAGGTACCTGGCTAGCATTTTTAAAGTTTCTGAACCATATTCTGCATTTTCATGCCCTACCTGCTCATGTTCAACGTTCGTTTTGTTCGTAATGTCGACATATCCTTAAGTTGGTCAGACATTGTCGGACCAATCTGGTCCTGTGAACATGTAAGGTAATATATTGGTGAAATGTATTCTGAAATATTCATCTCATTTTTCAATTCTTTGTGTTTCTTTCAGCATACATATATTGCAATAAGGTGGTTCTTCATTGATGAGCCCTTACGGACTGTTCGGAGAGGAATTCTCCCTCTTTCCTCCAATTTCCTGCTCGAGGCGCTTCAGCCTGTCTTCGCAGACTGTTTTCTTGGAGATCTCGCATTCCCAGACTACTATTACATTCCAACCATCTGCCCGAAGCTGCTCTTGTACCTTTCGGTCTCTGGCAATATTCTGATCAAACTTCTTCTGCCAGAATTCCCGGTTTGAAGCCGGAGTTGTTGCGTACCTGCAACCAGGATGCCTGTGCCAGAAGCAGCCGTTTATAAAAATCACTGTCCGATATTTCGGAAGTACTATATCTGGTTTCCCCGGATACCGGCTGTCATTCTTGCGATACCTGTATCCTTTCGAGAACAGATACTTTCTGACGATTTCCTCCGGTCTGGTGTCCTTTCCTCGTATATGCGACATATTGAAATGCCGCTGTTCCTTCGTCAAAATGTCTGACACCGGCATCACCTCCGTATGTCACACTTCCCTGAATATCTTCTTGAAGATAAGCTGTGTCATCACTTCGTCAAGCTGCTTCGCCGTGTTTTCCGATTCAATCAGTGCCCCGAGTTCGATGTTTCCCTGCTGACCATGATATGACAGATTTGCCGACGTTATCAGCGTCTGGCTCATATCCACGGAGATGACCTTGGCATGCAATGCAGCCATCTTGTCGTCCTCGTTGCTGTAGTCGTACAGTTTGAGAAAATGGCTCCTATATCTGAGCAGTTTGTCTGCATCCGGCTGCTTATGAATGTTATTGATGAAGAATTTGACGAACACGCCTTTCTGGCTTTTATCGATAATGGTGTCCGTCAGTTCTGAAAAGTATGAGGAAAGCGAGTATCCGGTTATCAAGATGTTTCTTTTCGATCCCTCGATCATTGACCGGACAACCGTCATCGTAGGCTTTGCATTGATTCTGAATGACGGCGGTGCTGTCACGACCAACGAGATTTTGTCATTTCTTTTCATGGTCATGGCAGACCGGATTGTCCCGGCTAATTCCTCGTAATCCGTCGAAGATAATCCCGGATATTGTTTGCGCAGGATATCCTTGGCATTGTCGGTGCCATTGGCGGCATCCGCCCTTACGGTATTCAGAAGTATTTCTTGTTTTAAATCTCCACCTGACACAGCTCATTCACCAGCTCTCTGAAATACGATGTCTCTTCGCGTCCCGAAAGAGGAACCACGAGTCCCCGGTCAAGCATTCGATTCCCGTTCTCGCATGCGGTTTCTGAAATCATGCAGCACGAATGGCATGCGGCTCCGTTTGAGTTCTTCCCGGCCGGGAGCGTGTTCATGCATTCCGGATCGTTCGTGCATACAAGTGCCTCCTGGAACGCTTCCCGCATGAGGCTTGTCATCTGTTCGGCCGTACCGAGTTCCACGAGACCTCCGAGAGAGCCTTCCTTGTCGGAGCTTCCTGTATAGAGCAGAATGCCTGCCATCTTGTCGTCGAAGTAGATTCTCTCCCTTATTGCTGAAGAGGAGTATCCCGACGACAAGGCCATCTGCTTGATGAGAAGATGGGAGAAGGTATGCATGAGGACATAGACGGCGTTGCGATCCGCCTTTATCGTCCATCCCTTTGACTCACAGTACTCCCTGTAGGAGGCGGCATATTTCTCTGAAATTTCTCTGGTCTTCGGCTCGGTCAGCCACTTCGCAAGCGTCTGCCTGTTGAATTCGATGAAGATTCCTTCGCCGTTTACCTCCACCGCAGGAAGCCATCGTTCATCCCTGCCCTTTATCAGGTAGACGATATTCGGCTGTTCCTCATCCGGATCAGGAGCGTCAACCCGTGTGAAACCAAGAAGCACTCGCACCTCGCGCAGTCTTGTTATGCGGATGATCCGCTTAAAGTAGTGCTTGAAGTATTCGGGAAGAGCATCTTCCTCTGCTTTGAAATGCTTCTTGTTGGACTGATAGGTCGGATCATTGTGATGCGTGATGGCCTCATATTCCATCCGCTTGATTTCAGTGAATTCCTTGATGTTTTTCATGCGCCGCTCATAGGCTTCATCGAAGTCCTCACGGGAATACCTAGAAAAGTATTCTTCATAAATCTGTTGAAGACCATCTTCTTCGGTTTTCCCAAATTTGACCGCCATCTTCTTCGCCTGTTCGATATCGCGTAGGTGCTCGTCTATCAGGTTGTACAGCGGATTGATCCATGGCGGAATGGATATGGCGCTTCTTGTCACTACAAAGTACACGTTTGAGGCACCGCGCTGTGACGGGATAACAGGCTTTTCACAATGCTCTGGTCTGCTGTTCGGCCGGAACGGGTGTGTGCCGCGGCAGGACAGCCCTTCGAAGTTCTGAGCCTGCGTGGCGCCGCTCATGCTTCTTCTGGCACCGCAGGAGCATTCCACCCACATGTCCGACAGAGTTGACGTGTTTCCCGTTGAATACATCCTCAGTCTGCCTTTGCAGTCAGTATCCCCGTGATGAACCCACCATCGCCACGGGAAGTCAGACATGTGTCCCTTTTCGCAGATAGTGATGAAACGTGCCGGATATGCCTTCCTTCCGCAGTCCGGGCAGGTCACTCCATATTTGAGATACTTCTCCAGGTTGAATGATTCACTTGCGTCGAAAAGCCGTCCGCATTTGAGGTTTGAGCATACGTGCCAGCGTGGGAAGGATTGCACCGGTATGTCATGTGCAAAGGATGTTCTCGGCATGTAGAACGCATCCACGTTCAGGTAGGATGCAAGTCTGCCGTCTATGATCCTCATCCCTTTGTCTTTCCAGTAAGGAATGTCGAGAATGATGACGGAATCCTTGACCGCATCCACAATGGAGCCCGGTCCGAAGGTCGTGATGATCTGGTTCGGACGAAGCTCGCCAAGTTTATTGTTGTCGTATCCAGCCATATTATTCCTCCGTCTCGTAGTAGTACATGTTTGCAGCGCTTTCAACGTCTCGCATCGACCGCAGTGTAGGCTTCTCGTTTTCAATATGAGGCTGCTCGTATCCGTTCATGAGTCTGCTGTATTTCTCAGTGCCCACGACATAGTAGCGGAGAGGTCGGCCCTGGGCTGACGTCGCCTGGAGTTTCCACCAGTCAATGAACTGGTCGATTTCGTCACCGGCGTCTTCTCTTGCCGATGGCTTGACGATCTTTATCCGGTCGAGAATCATTTCCTTCACCGCATTGATCTGCTCCGGCTTCAGGGAGCCTATTGCCGCTGCATCCTCGTTGTTTGCCATCTCCGGATACAGCAGTCTTATCGCAGAGATTACGAGAGCATGCAGTACGCGGTCGCGCGCTCTTGCGGAGAACGGCGTGGCTGTCGTTCCCTCCACAAAGCGATAGAGCTGTGAATGGTAGCCGGTGAAGTTCTCGTAATGCGAAAGGTCTCGCGGTCGGTATGCGTTGTACAGCGTCACGACGAGACCGGGATGCGCACGTCCGATTCGGCTGGTCGCCTGAATGTACTCGGAGTTCTGCTTCGGCTGACCGTCCACCACCATGAGTCCGAGCCGGTCCACGTCCATGCCGACAGCGATCATGTTTGTCGCGACGGCTGTATCCAGGCAGTCTCGGGAAGTATATGGAGTCTCGAGCTGACTGAGTTTCTCCGGTATCTGCCAAGATGGCATTCTTGAGGTGATCTCCACGTTATTGCCTGCATTCAGGTAACGCTGTTTTAGATTCTTGTACTTCTTCCTGATCACATACATGCGCTTCGGGATATCGTCCTGGAGAAGTCTGACCGCACCGCCAAGTTCACGGATACTGTTGAAGTATCCGATCAGGCTGTAGTAAGGATCTATGACGTCCTTCCATTCCTCCTGCTGTGACAGGTTATAGACGTCCTGCAGGATGATGGCGTAGGTTCTCAGGAGGGTGGTCTTCAGAGACTGTCCCGGAGCGCAGATGCCGACATACTTTCTGAACGGTTCCTCTTCAACCGGAATCTCTCGTATGAAGAAGCTGTCTCCGATCTCAAAGCCGTTCGGCGGGAACTGCGTTGTATTCTTCCTTGCGTACAGGCTCTTTGCCTGGTTGTCTGCGTTCTTGATTGTCGCAGTGGACACCACATATTTCGGCTTGATGCCGTCGTGCGTACACATGTCCTCAATGATGGTTTCATACGCACCGTAGACGGTTCCAAGCGGTCCCGTGATCAGGTGCAGCTCGTCCTGGATGATCAGTTCCGGTGGAAGGAATGGCTTCACCGGAGCAATGGTCGCTGCTTCCAGATCAGCTGTCTTTCTGTGTTTCGGATGCTTCGCTCCGATGGCAATGTAGCCGTCGCGGCTGCACTTGCGGTCAACGCGGCCGAACAGGGTGTTCGTGTTCACATCCCACGGAAGCCTTGCAAACTTGTCGACCGTCGACAAAATAATGGTCGGACACTTCGCATAGATCTCCTCGTCCACCAGGTAGACCGGAATGGAAACACGTTCTCCCGGATTCTTGTATTTGTAGAACATACAGTGTTCGTCCGAGCAGTGAATCTCCACAGATTTTTTATCAGTATCGATATCAAACTCATCTTTTGTGAGTGGTTTCCCGCAGAACGGACAGGTAATGAGCTGCCTGTAAATCAGATTCCTCTGATTTCTGGCTTCGTAAGGCTTGTCCGGCTTCTCTACAAGGTCATCAAATCTGTTCGGAGTCACACCTCCGCCTACCCAGAACCCGATGCTGATGGGTTCCGTACCGTACTTCGGATAATTCTTCTGTCTTACAAGCTCCGCGGCAACGACCATTTTCGTGATGCGGTCACGCTGCTGTGTTGTCAGCAGGCGGAGCGTGTATCGAAGGATGATGGTCACGCCTCCGTCGCGATTGTATTTGTCAGACGCAGAGGCGCGGAGCCGTCTGTTGGCGATGGTGAATGCCATGAGTCCGAGGTATGCTTCCGTCTTTCCGCCGCCGGTCGGGAAGTAGAGCAGGTCTACGATTTCCCGTTCCGGGTCTTCCGGATACACAATTCCTTTCAAGTTCATCAGGATGAACGCAATCTGGAACGGTCTCCAGGCGAACTCATTCTCCTTTTTTCTCGGGTCGACAAAGTCCTTGAAGTTGCATTCGATTCCCTGCCCATGCTTCTTTGCGTAATTCTTGATGCTGTTCTGCATGTAGATCACGCTGTTCATGAAGCTGAACGCCTCGAAGGAGATATCATCCGCCTCGATGATGCTGATGCCTTCGCGGATTCGGCGCAGGGCATCCCGGCAGTGGCCGATGACGGTGTTTCCAACCTTCTCCGCGAACTCCGGGTTGCTCATCCTCGAGTTCCCGGCAAGCGTGTCATTAATCCACTTCTCGTACGAGTCGGCGAGGGTGTTCAATTTCTGTATGGTTTCCGCTTTCTTACCCTTCGCTGCCATCTGCCATGTCGAGAAATATGTGGGCGAGAAGCCTTTGAGTACGGCACTGACGCCGGGATATTCGTATTCAGGGATGAATGCGGCTTCCACATAATCCGTGCGTCCGTTTTCAGTCTTTCCCCATACGGCAGCGCAGCCTCTGCCACGTCCCATGATCGGGCGCTGTTCGAAATAGAACTCGTCATCGGAGAGAACGTCCCTGCAGATGTGTTCGGCGATGAATACGGCGGAACTGTCTTCTGCGTGTGCCTTTAGCCCGACCTGGAACATGAGTCCCTCGACGTCGCTGGATGGATTGCTCCTCTTATTCACGACATAGGCGGTGACGAGGGAGTATCCGTTCTTCAGCGGAATGCGGGATACATGGACGTGTACGTTCGAGTCCTTTATGAGCGGGTAGTCCTTTGTGCGTCCGAAGTCGCTGAACTTCACATTCAAGGTTTCGCTCTCGGGGATTCTCTTGTAGATCGGGCAGCTGCGTTCCTTTTCTTCCTTGTCGACGTACTTTTCAATTGACTTCACATAGTCGCCCCAAGTCACATCCAGGCAGATGCTGTCGAGGTTGCTTTCCACGTAGAAGCTGATGCCGATGGATGACGGCAGCCGAAACTTTGTGGTGGAAATCGGCTCGTTGTCGTCATCTTCACCGGCGGTGAAGTCCTCGTTCTTTTCGTAGTCGATGTCAGCTTCGATTTCCTGCTCGTTCTCATCTGCCGCGTTCTCGTCACGCTGCGGTTCGAGCATGCCGACAATGTAGGCATAGCGCGGATTCTCGCTCAGCACTTCCTCTGTTTCGAGGGGACCGATCAGGTCGGTTCTGATTGCATCTATGATTTTCTGCCGCACCTCGGCATACTTTGATTTGTCAGCCATTAGTCCTCCTCCTTTATCGGATGCGCTGTTCCGAGCGTGTACTTGCAGGTGTTGCCGGGATGAATGTTGTCATCGGAGATCAGACGGTACTCCCAGGTCTTGTGGTCGGGATCGGCCGTTGTGGCGAAGGTGCACCAGCGGATTCCCTCTCGCGCCTTGGAGACGACCTCCTCATTGTTCACTTCGTTCAGAGCTTTCACCTCGACCATGTATTTTCCGGTTGTCGTCTCAACGAGAAAATCAGGGTTGTACTGCTGTCCGGCTTTCCAGAAAAGACCGAGCTGATTCAGTGGAGGCTTGATCCAGCGGATCACGTCTGGATCTTCCTCAAGGATGACAGAGAACTGTCGCTCCGTATCGCTATCGAAGGCGTTTGCCGGATAATAGGACTTCTTATATCCGGTGAACAGGTACTTCTTGATGTTGCTCCTGTCAGTAAAAGGCTTGTCGTAGCGCACCTGTCCATTTTTCTTCACGTTCTTCACGAACTTGCGGAAGACGATGAGATCCTTCTGGACTATATGGATGTCCTGCGTCTTTCTGTCCATGTGTGTGTAAATCTGTTTTTTTATATCGTTCACGATTAGTCCGGCGTAGCGGCGGACGATTTTCTTCTTTTCCTCCTCGTCGCCGGGTATCTGGTTGAGGTATTGCTCCACAACATCAATGATGAAGTCGGCATCATCGTAGGAAAGCTCGCTGATGGAGTCGAGCAGCATGCATGCCAGCGTGTTCCGGGCATCCTCTACTTCGAGTGCCTGTGCGTCTACTACTGTCAGCAGATGCTGGTTGATTGCGTCGAAACGCTCGATCTTTGCTGTGGCTATCTCAAAGTCCTGTATGGTTCGCTTCACCTCAAAGCGATTGAACTTAACCTCTGAAGTTGTCTGTACGAGGATCTTCGGTACAGAGATGGCTTTCGCCGAGTACTCTATAACTGTCTTCGTGAACTCCTCCCGTGTCATCGGACTTTTACCGGTTTGTGTTTTTCCGGTAACTGGTGCGGCTTCGGCTGCAGACGTTTCTGTTGAAGAAAAATTTGCTCCGATATGCATGGCTTCCGGTTCTATGTCAAAAAGACTCAGCTGATTCGGATCATCAGACTTACTGTGCTTCTGTTGCGATGCCATGAAATTCTTCACATACGCCTGATAAATCTCAAGCTGTGTATGCGGATTACGCACCTGTTCAAAGGACTTGACTCCGACTGATGTTATCGCATCATCGAAAAGTGAAAGCTGTCCGTCATCTCCTGTGCTTGAAACATCCACGGATTCTGTTTCTTCAATTCCGGACTTATCAAGATCCCGGTACCGGAAGACATCACTGCTTCTGATTTCATCGACAAGTTCACGATAATGGTCATGAGCCACGATATCCAGCGTATCAAGATCTTCGTTTCCCGTCTGTTCGCCAAAGGGCAGGCGCAGGCCGCGTCCAATGGTCTGCATGGCGAGGATGTCGCTCTTCGCTGCGTTCAGCGGGATAATCGTGAACAGGTTGTTCACATCCCAGCCTTCCTTCAGCTTGTAGACGTGCAGAACAATCTCGATGGGATTTTTCGCGTTCTCGATGGAGAGAAGAAGCCGGACGTTCTCCTCGGATTCCTCGCCGGTCTGCTTCGAGTGGATCTCGATAACTTTTCCCTTGTACTTTCCATTCATGAAATCATCGCTGTCTATCAGGGCGCGGATTTTCTTCGCATGATCCGTGTCCTTGCAGGCTATAAGTACGATCGGTTTCACATAGTCGAGTTCATTGTTAGCGCAGTATTCCCGAAGAACGGTCTTCCTGTGCTCGTGCAGTGTGAGTCCGTCGCGGATCTTCATCTCTTCGATATCGTCCTGGCTGTACCCGGCGATGTTGGAGCGTCCCATGACGACCGGAATCTTGAGATATCCTTCGGCTGCTCCGCGTGCCACGTCATAGGAGTAGATGACGTTTGAAGGAGATTTCGGCGTAGCCGTGAATTCCAGTCCCAGAATGGGTTTCAGGTAATTAATGGCCTTCATGGAGGCTGGTGCGTAATAATGGTGTGCCTCGTCCATGCAGATGACAAGGTCGTCGAACTGTGCCAGCACGTCCGCAAAGGAAGCACCGAGCGTCTCCTTGAACTTGTGGAAGTTGAACTGCGTGTCGGTCTTGCTGTTGAAAATTTTCCCGATATTGAAGATGAAAAGCTGAATCTCTGACATCTGATCAACAAAGAGAGAGCCCTGCTCGTACTTCACCGGGTACTGGTCGTAGTTCTCGCCGTCCCATACCCTCGGTCTGCCCATCTCAGCTTCCAGCCCCTTGAAGATGTACTTCGGGTGCATAGGGTTGGATTCCTTGCGCAGCTTGTCATAGATGGTGTTTCCCGGTGCGAGGATGAAGAAATGCTTGTATCCCTTTGTCTTATACAGATAGTAGATGCAGGCTCCCATCAGGCGCGTCTTGCCGATGCCGGTTGCCATGTTGTAGCAGAAAGACGGGAAGTCAAACTTCGTCCTGACCTTCCTGTTGTTCTCGCTGTATTCAGATGCCGCCGCCTCAATGGTTTCCTTGTTATCGCGCTTGTAGTCGCAGTGGGTGCTGATGGCGTCAAGATAGGACAGAGCCTCTTCCTGCGGCGTTCTCAGGCTCATCGCGTATTTGATTTTCGATACCGTTCCTGACATTTACCGCACCTCACTTTCAAAATTGCACTTGCCCAGGAGATCCCTCGGGATCTTCTTCACCTCGATGTTGTCCGGCAGGATCATGTCCGACTGGATCTTCGTGGCGTAGATCAGGAGAGACTGCCCCTCGTCGAGATGCTGCGACAGGAAGCGGATGTACTCCGCATTCACGAACTCCGTGGTCACATGGATAAACCGCTTCTCGGAAGAGTACCCGCAGAATACATCCTGCTTCTTATATTTGAAGCCCTCAATTTTACAGATGGCCTCGCAGAGCATGTCAAAAGTGTACGTTGGATTGATCTGGTAAACAGGCAGCTTGTCATTCTTCACCAGAAGGCTCGGAGCAAGCTCATAAAAGTGGTAGCCGCCGCCACCCTGCCAGCCCACGGCTTTTGAAATTCCACCTTGTTCACCATCTATGACCTTATCCATTCTTGGTTTGCAATGTGTATACGCACTATTTTCAAGTTCTATCCCTATCCATCTGCGACCCATTTTATGAGCAACTGCGGTAGTAGTAGCGCTTCCTAAAAAAGAATCCAATACAAGATCTCCTTCATTGCTGGCAATATGAATTATTCTTTGTAAAAGTCTTTCTGGCTTAGGCGTGTCAAAGACGTCGTTTGCACCAAATAATTTGATACTTTCTTTTTTTGCCTCTTGAGTATGCCCAACTTCTTTATTTGTCCACCAAGTCCACGGGATAACCCCCTCATGCTCCGATAAAAATGTCTTTCTACGAGGCATACCGCAACCGTCAGATCCAAACCATATGCGTCCATCTGCAACCTGCTCGTTAAAAACAGATTCTACATTTTTCCAGCATTTTCCATCTGGTGGAGCGTATTGTTTTCCACCAGGAGTCGTTATTGTATACATCTGATTTGGTCGGAAACCTTGTGCTGTATAGTCTGCTGAAGTCCATGGCCCTCTGGGATCGTCATCGGGATTTGAATAATTTTTTGCTTGTTCTTCACTAAGCGGCAATTTATTTCTTACTTTCTTGAAAATGTCGTGATCTTTCGCGTATACCAGTATATATTCGTGTCCATCGCTTATAACTGCTCGCATGTCTGGAGATGTTCTTTTCTGCCAAACTATGGTGGCAATATAATTTTCTCTGCTGAAAACCTCATCACATAAAACTTTGAGATATGCTTCCTCATCACCATCAATGCTAATCCATATTGATCCTTCATCACTTAACAGACTCTGTAAAAGAAAAAGTCTGGATCTCATCATTGATAACCATAAGCTATGCTCCAATCCGTCATCGTACTGGGCAAAGGCATACCCCGTGTTGTACGGGGGATCAATGTATATGCACTTGATCTTTCCGGCGAAGTCCTGCTGCAATGCCTGGAGCGCAATCAGGTTATCGCCATGGATCAGCATGTTCTCACTTGCAGGATCGCCATAAGACTTTTCCTTATCCTCAATGAGAATTCGCGGTTCAACCGGCTTCTCCTCGTCGTATTTACCGACCCATGTCAACTCGAGTTTTCCTTTTTTCTGCATATCTGTATCTCCTAAAACTTCAGTACAACGCTGATCAGAAGGATGGGATTGTCAATCTCGAGGCTTCTGTTGAACTCGGCAATTTCCCTCTCGCCGTCTGCTCTGAAGCGACTGCCTCGCTCATGGAAGGAAGCCTGGAACAACTCAAGCTTTTTCTGTTTCTGGTCCGCCTTTTTCCTGATATCTATCTTTTCATAGAAATTATTCGAGGCCTTCTCCTCTTCACGGAGTTCCTCGATTTCCGTGTTCATTTCCTGGTACTGCACGACGAGTTGCTCGTTCTGGATGCGTATCCAGTTCTCGATCTTTCGCCTGTTATATTCCCTGACGGGTTCCGTCTGTCTGTCGAGTTTGTCAAGCATTTCGGTGACGAGATTCCCGTAGGTTTTCCTGAACATTGTGTTTTCATCGTCGGTCGGTTTGAAGTACCGTACTGTTGAATCGTCGATTTTTTCAAGTTCCGGCACAAGGTCGTCCTCCTCGAAATCGACGTATTTTCCTTCCTGATCGCAGAGAAGCAGCACGGGGAACAGGAGGTCGGCATTATTGCACATTGCGCCGAGGAACAGATATCCGTGTGCGCCGATGGTCTGTTCACCCCAGTCGTCGACCTTCCAGTACTGAATATCGCTGAATACCTCTGGCTCGGCAACCTTGTCCCAGTAGTCGACTTCCTGAAGGTAGTGATCTATATCCTTCCTTGTGCCTTCGAGTGCCTGTTTCTTCGCGCCACTACTTTCCGTAATCAGGATGGAACGGAGCTTGCGCGCGTTTTTATCGCGTTTCGCGTTCAGTTTCCTGTCCAGCTTGTCGAACGCCTTTCTGAATTCAGTGGTCGTGTTGCAGGACTGGTAGATGTCAAGCACCATCTTCTCGAAGTTCGTACCAGATTCCAGTGCGCCGAGTGCAATGTCGGAAACGCCGAACACGCCCTCGAACAGTTCGAACTTCTTCGACAGTATCTCGTAGACGCGCTTGTCGGCCTCGTTCTGCGTATTCAGCAGGTTGATGGCGACCACGTCGTTCTGCTGCCCGTAGCGGTGGCAGCGACCGATCCGCTGCTCGATCTTCATCGGGTTCCAGGGCAGGTCGTAGTTGATGACCGTGTTGCAGAACTGGAGGTTCAGGCCTTCCGAGCCGGCGTCCGTGCAGATCAATATCTTCGCGTGTTCCTTGAAATAGTCGACGATGGCGTGCTTGTATTCGACGCTCCTGCCATAGTTCGCGTTCCCGAAGTTCTTCACCTGCCATGCCCGGTAGATTTCCTTTGTCATCGTGTCATCGAAGTCTCCATTGAACAGAAGGATGTCATCCTCGCTGTATCCGGATTTTCTGAGCTCCGCGGCAATGTATTTCTGCGTCCGCTTTGACTCGGTGAACACAACAGCCTTCTGAGCTATGCCATTCTCCCGTTGGTAAGAAAATCCGATTTCGAGTGCCTTCCTGAGTGCAGAAATCTTGGAGTTCGTCTTTATGCGTTTTGCCACGTCAATGATAGCTTTGACCTCATCCAGTTCCTCCTGGATGTATGCCTTCTGCGCGGCAGTGTCCTCGTCCTCGGTTTCCTCGAAGCCGGATTCATCAATCTCGTCCTCGACAAAACTCCAGAACAGGTCGAATCCCTCCTGCGCATCAGCCGATCTCGTGCCCTCATACAGTTTCTCGAGCCGCTTCTTCAACACTTCGAAGGTCTCGACCAGGGCGAAGCTGGATGAGGCCATGAGCTTGCGGATGACGAGGATAATCAGCCCACGGTTGGATGCCGGTATGGAGTAAAGGACATCCCTCTTGAGGAACAGGTTGACCCGTTCATATAGTTCGATCTCATCAGGCGACAGTTCAAAGTCAACAGTTCTGCAGATCCTCTTCACGAAATGTATGTAGTCCGCCACGTCTTTTCGCAGGGTCCTGTAAAGCACAGGTGTGAGTTCGCGCTTGAGGTCGTCGTAGTCCTCATCCTTCATATATCGTTGCCGGAACACCTGCTCAGATCCGAAGATCCTCGGATCGATGAAAGAAATCAGCCCATACAGGTCCATAAGTGAGTTCTGCAGAGGCGTTGCTGTCAGAAGGATCTTCGGTATCCCACCTGAAAGAGCGTACAGCCGTTTCGCACGCTTTGTGCTGTTAAGGTTGCGCAGATTGTGGGCCTCATCGATGATGAGAAAGTCCCATTTCACATCCGGGAACCGCTTCATCAGTTTCGATGAGTAGTCATAGGAAGTAATCACAATCATGACACCTTGTCTGTCTGCGAGCTTCCTGTGCCAGTTCTTCGCGTCATGCTCGACCGTGAGCCTGTCCAGAATCACAGAACTCAGGTCGAATTTATCCTCAAGTTCCAGCTCCCACTGCTTGCGGAGGGATGCGGGAAGCGCTATCAGTACCTTTTTCGCTCCGGATTCCAGCATGTAGCGCAGGACGAGGCCCGCCTCGATTGTCTTTCCAAGTCCTACTTCGTCGGCAAGCACCATGCCGCCCGTCTTCATCGCGTCGATGGCGGCGCAGAATGCGTTGATCTGGTGAGGGTTCGGATCGATATGGGACTCGGACGCAAGAAGGAAATGAAACGGCGACTTTTTCAGTTCCATTCGTTTGAATCTTCCATACTGCTCGAGGAGCAGGTTTCCGCTTTCACGGCTGTCCATGGGCATCCTCCCCGTTAAGCTGTGCAAAAATACCCTCGGCGATGCCCCTTGCCATCAGAGGAGGCACGGCGTTCCCGATCTGCACGAACTGTGACGTGCGTGGTCCCTCGAAGTAATAGCTGTCGGGGAATGACTGTATGCGCGCCGCTTCACGTACAGTGATGGAACGATGCTGGCTGATGTCCGGATGGATGAAGTAGTGGCCGTCCTTGGAAAGGTGAGCCAGTATCGTGTGGCAGCATTGTTCATCACCCTCGACGACCTTGAAGCGGTCGGTGAAGGAATGGCGGTTCTTGTGCGTCTTCAGTTCCTCGGGCAGGTCGTTGTAGTTGAGACGCCTGTGACCGTCATTCCACAGTTCTATGGCTCTCTCGTATATTCTTATGTCACGCTCGATGTTCGGCCGGCAGTTCTGCAGGGTCAGGACATCGTCCTTCGTGCGTATACCGGTTTCGATCACGTATCTGCTCGGCTTTTTCTTCGAGTAGGTGTTGTTGCTTTCCCCCGGATGAAGTTCAGGGAGATCTGTGAACAGGTCGTTCACCACGGCATTCGCTTCCTTTTCGATGAAATCCGGATATGCCAAGCCGCTGTTCTTGAGCCAGCCGACGATGATCATCCTCCGTCTGTTCTGGAGCACACCGAATGTATGCGCGTTCTGCTCCCGGCACTCAATCTCGTATCCGACCCTCTTGAGATATTTCTGCAGGTTCTTCCAGATTGCGCCGCCCTGTGCGGATTCGATGCCTGTCACATTCTCGAACACGAACATACGCGGCTGGTATTTCTTGAGGAATCGCGCGTAAAGCTTGTACAGGTAGTTGCGCGGGTCGTCCTCCATCGGAGTCTCCATGTGGCTGCTCTGGGCTCTGCCGACGAGGGAGTATGCCTGGCACGGCGGGCCGCCGACAATCACGTCTATCTTCCTGATTCCGCGTAACTTCATTATGCCGTCGATGGTCTTGAAAACGGCGGGGAGCGTTTCGTCCGACAGCGTCTCGTTGATGACTGTCTTTGTCACGGAGGCGGGAATCATCTTCATGAGCTCATCGCGGCTGATATCTCCAGAGAGGTATTTCCTGTATAGTGCCAGGTTGCCCGAGTTCTTCAGGTAGTAGTATGCGCTGCGGGTTTCGAGCGTCTTCGCAGCGTACTCGTTCATCTCGACATGGGCAACCGGACGGAAGCCCGCCTGAAGGAACCCCTCGGACAGGCCTCCCGCCCCTGCAAACAAATCTATGAAATTATAATTGCTATATTTATCCGCCCGTGACATACATTTTCCTCACAATCCTTTGATCCTTCATACATGCGTATTTGAATCAGGACTATTTATCCAGTCCTGATTGCGTTATTTTAACTTGATATATTTCCCACTCTTGATTCTTGCATCGCGAGGTTTTTCTGCATCCGCTGGGATCGCCCAGTAGAAACCGATCTTTGTAGCGCCTGGAATTCTCTTTTCTGAGCAAAGGATGTTTACTCTCCGGACAGAAATGCCCCATTTTTCCGAGATTTGCTTAACAGACAAATACTTCATAGGTTTAATTTCTTTAAGCAACTGGTTCTTAATAATTTCGATATAAATCTGGGAATTATAGTTTCATTCTAATCATATCCTGGAATATTATCAATCACTTTGCCATATTCTTCTGCTCAAAATATTGGTCACCTCACAAGCTGGCAAGCAATGTTCCCTTGGCCAACTCTGGCCCTGGGAACACATTTCCGCTTCCGCGGAAATGGCTTGTTGGGATACTCCCAAACCCTTACGGATCATCACTCCGTGATGGCTGCGCGTTTCTGCGAAACGCTGAAAAGCAGAACCCGGACGGTACAGGAAATCCTGACGTCCGGGTCCCATAGTTTTTCCTTCCTTAATGACTTTGTTCCTGCTGCCTCTGCCTTTGTGCTTCCTCCTTCCGCTCCGCATCATACAGAGACGCAACGTTTTTTCTGTGCGATGAGCAGCTCCTGCACTTCATCTTTTACTTTCCGGTATTCATGATAAAGCTGCTTTTTCTCCGCCAGTACCTCCGCATATTCCTTGCTCAGTTCCTTTATCCTCGGAATCTTCTGAAGCTCCAGAGTATCAAAAACCTGCTTTGCTGCCTTGTGCAGTGTGATTTCTTCCCGATGCTCCTCCAGGAATTTTTTTGCTGTATCTATGAGATTTCTGTACGCCAGGCCAGAGGTTTGCCCTCGGGTTAGTATATTCCCCGAAACCGGCTTCCTTCGGATTCCACCTCACGATGGACACCCTTGCCTTCGGCTATATCCTTCCCACCACCAGGCGGATTCCGGACTTTCACCGGATCGAGTAGGGCGGATTTAACCGCCCTCTCACACCACCGTACGTGCCGTTCGGCATACGGCGGTTCAACATAACTTCAAAGCATGACGCTCATTATAGTAATCAAGGCAGCTGATGAGACCTGCCTTGGCAAGCACCTCTTTGAAAATTGCTCTGACTACACACGTTTTCGTGACGACCCATTGATAGCGATCGCCGCAATACGATGTAAGCCGTGCAATGTTTTTATTCACACCTAACTTCTGCAATCCCCATTGGCGTTTCTTCGGTACTTTCCATTGCTTCCATATAATTACCCGAAGTCTCGTCCTTAAATGTGCGTCAACCTTAGCCATTGCTGTCGTCATAGAGCCGAGAGCGTAATAGTTTATCCACCCTCTTGTTACCTGGTTGATTTTCGTAATCTTACCTGTAACAGTTCCAGGCATCTTCCTACAAGTCAGTTCTTTAAGCTTTCGTTTGAACTTAGTAACCGAGTCCTGATGCGGTCTGCATTTCCACTCTAATACATTTTTGTCCTTGTAAAATCCAAAGCCAAGATATTTAAGTTTCTGCGGTCTTGTGATGTGGGTTTTGGTCATGTTAACCTTTAACCCAAGTTTCCTTTGTATCCATTCCGTCACCGTCCGCATGACTCGCTTTGCACTCGCTTCGCTTCTGACAGCGATAACGCAGTCATCAGCGTATCTTGTAAAGCGGAGTTCTCTCGTTTCAAGTTCCTTGTCCAGTTCATTCAACATGATATTCGACAGTAGTGGTGACAGATTTCCGCCCTGCGGGGTTCCGAGTTTTGTTTCCTCGTAACCCTGTGGTGTCATAACTCCTGCTTTGAGGTATTTGCGAATAAGTGACTCCGCGTCGCCATCATTGATGATGTTGTGGACAAGGCTCATGAGCTTGTCCTGCGGTACGTTGTCAAAGAATTTTTCCAAGTCGATATCAACTATCCACTCGTAGCCCTCATTCAGATAAACAAGCAGTTGTCTGATTGCCATTTCACAGCTTCTGTTTGGTCTGAAGCCATAACTCCATTCCGAAAACAAAGGCTCGCACATGGGGCTTATCACCTGCACAATGCCTTGCTGAATTACCCTGTCCATTACGGTCGGAATACCGAGTTTTCTCACTCCACCGTTTGGCTTGGGTATTTCTACCCGCCTGACCGGTTGGGGGTTGTACTCCCTCTGCCTGATTTGCTCTCTGATACTGTTCCAATTCTCTTTGATATAATCGCCGAGTTCGTCTACAGTCACGTCATCTACACCACCTGCTCCTTTATTGGCGCAGACTCTCTTGTATGCGGCGTTCATGTTGTCGTTGGACAGTATCTTTTCCAACAGTTCTGACATTGCCTTGTGTGCTCTCTCCTTTCCGTTCCCATGGATTTGCCTTAGGTTGTGCGGTACCTGCTCATTTACGTTTCACCTTTTCCGCTGTCAGGTATTCCATGGAGCATACATTTGATTACACGGTTACATTGTTCAGCCCTTTGGCAACGCCCATTTCAGAACATTACCTACTACGGCTTCTGCTGACTTCTCACAGTTCGTTGTTACTACGGCAAATGAAACCGCCTGTGAGATCTCGCGGGATAAGCCTGCCATTCTTTCCTCGTCTACCTGCCTGATCTACGCCTACGGGTTACGGTTGCCTTTTGGATTTCACTGCTCTAAGCCAGCTAGTCCGCCGCAAACGCCTTAATATCAGGTTTCTGTTTGTCAGGCTACGATTTCGCTATCCCTTCTTCTCGCCTACACCTCACGATGCAAACCTTGGGAGTCGCTTTGGGGTTCGTTGGCAACTACGCCCCACGTGGACTTTCACCACAGACCGGCGGCATGCCCGCCATACTTAGAAACGTGCGCCGCCGGGCGCACCAAAAGCCCCGCAGTGATTTTGACACTGCGGGGCTATGTAAGATATCGATATTCTGTTGCCTGATCTAATTCCGGCGTTTGATTTTAGAAATCTAATTTTTCCTGCGAGTCTCATCTAACGCGATTAGTAATCCGCCTGCAGAACATAAGCTGCCTATCTTTATTTTCCGATCCTTTCCGGCGGAATCAATGCGTTTTCAACAGAAAAACACATACATACAACGGTAATCAGGGAACCTTACGCCATTTTTAGCAGAGCGGCTGTCTGAGCCTGATTTTGCCCGTTAGAAAAACCGCCTGTTTTATTAGCAGTCCTCTAATCGAACCCCGAATTCATTAGATGAAATAAAAAAGCATGGGAGAATTTCAAATGAATTCTTCCACGCCTTTACGAGTAACGTTCCTGGGCGGATTCGAACCGCCGGCCTTCCGCTTAGGAGGCGGACGCTCTATCCTGCTGAGCTACAGAAACAAATATATAATGATATCTGCTCAGACGAACAGATATCATTATACCTCATTTTGATTAAAAATTCAACCTTCCCTGAAGCCAGATTATTGCTTTCAATCTTCGTCCGACTTCCGGTTCTCCCGTCAGATCCTTTTCGTTAATGCAGACATCCAGAGGGACGTCATTGCAGATAACACCGATCTGGTACACCTTTTCGCCGGTTGCGTGATTTCTGACTTCCTCACAGCTCGTGATGTCGCCCATGATATTGTACAGGTCACATTCCATACCATAAGGCATGAAATAGGAATCAACAATGGTGTAGATATCCTCATTCTGTACCCTGTGCGAGAGCATGGTATAGGTATCGTAATCCTCCATCGTCAGGCTCTCAATTGCGTCTTCATCGCCGTTCTGTGCCGCGTTGAACAGTGAACTGCGCTCCTCCAGTTTCTTCCGGTCCACGGGAAGCGCTTTCTGTTCTTTCCTTACAGGGAACAGTACCGTGCCGTTTTCCGCAAGTGCAGAAAGGGAAACCGAGGTTGTCGTGTCATTTAACTGTCCGCCGCCACACATGCTGATATATTCACCTGCATTGGACACATAAAAAATCAGTGTCGTGCCGACTCTCATATCGTCACAGGCCCCGGCAAACGACTCTGTGGCCAGATGGCGTTCAACGGCAATCTGCTCATACGAGGTGACCTGCGATCCCCAGAAAAACGGGAACAGATATTCCATATGGAATAAGTTTTCATTGTCGTAGGTGCCGCACACGGTCACGCCCATGTCTGTAGCAAATTCCTTTGATATTTCTGCAAAAAGGTGACCTTCTTCATCCACTGCTGTTTTTTTGAAATCATAGTGAACGAGGACATCCTGAATCAGGCGTCCGAGATCGTCAAGCTCATGTAATCTGCTGAAACCGATTGATCTGAGGAATTTATGCATAGGCAACTCCTCTCAATATTTTTTTGAAACGACAGATCTGTCCATGTGGATTTCCTCATGGCTTCCGTTTCGTTCCATTATTTTTCCAGGCAGGATTTTCTTGGGACAAGCTTGTCCTTTCCACCCATATACGGACGAAGCGGCTCCGGAATCGATACTGTACCGTCTGCATTCAGATTATTCTCAAGGAATGCGATCAGCATACGCGGCGGTGCGACACAAGTATTGTTCAGGGTATTGGCGAGATATTTCTGTCCGTCCTCTCCCTGAACGCGGATTCTCAGTCTTCTCGCCTGAGCGTCTCCGAGGTTGGAACAGCTTCCTACTTCAAAGTATTTCTTCTGACGTGGAGACCAGGCCTCTACATCGCAGGACTTTACTTTGAGATCCGCAAGATCTCCGGAGCAGCATTCCAGTGTGCGGACCGGAATATCCATGGAGCGGAAGAAGTCAACCGTGTTCTTCCACAGCTTGTTGTACCAGTCCATGCTCTCCTCCGGCTTGCAGACAACGATCATTTCCTGCTTTTCAAACTGATGAATCCGGTATACGCCTCGCTCTTCGATTCCATGCGCACCCTTCTCCTTGCGGAAACACGGGGAATAACTGGTAAGCGTAAGCGGAAGCTTCTGTTCCGGGATGATCTGATCGATGAAACGTCCGATCATGGAATGTTCTGAGGTTCCAATCAGATACAGATCCTCTCCCTCGATCTTGTACATCATCGAATCCATCTCATCGAAGCTCATAACACCGTCTACTACCGCGCTGCGGATCATATATGGAGGAATTACATAGGTAAATCCGCGGTTGATCATAAAATCACGTCCGTAAGACAGAACTGCGGAATGAAGCCTTGCAATGTCTCCGAGCAGATAATAGAATCCGTTTCCGGCAACGCGTCCTGCCGCATCCATATCGATTCCGTCAAAGGATTCCATAATATCCGTGTGGTAAGGAACCTCGAAATCCGGAACCTTCGGCTCACCGAATCTCTCAATTTCTACATTCTCGCTGTCATCTTTTCCGATCGGGACGGAAGGATCGATGATATTGGGAATGACCATCATTCTCTTCTTGATTTCCTCGTCCACAACCTTCTGACGGTCTTCAAGCTCGGCAATTCTCTTTCCCGTATCAGCAACCTTTGCCTTGATTGCCATTGCTTCATCCTTTTTCCCCTGACCCATCAGCTTTCCGATTTCCTTGGAAATCTTATTGCGCTCAGCCTGAAGCGCTTCCTTCTCCTGAAGAAGTTCTCTTCTCTCTTTATCAAACTCGATGACTTCATCAACCATCGGAAGTTTTCTGTCCTGGAATTTGTTGCGGATGTTCTGTTTTACTACTTCTGGATTTTCTCTCAGAAACTTAATATCAATCATGATTTCTTCCTCCTGATTCTGCTTTGAATACTATATAATATCACTCATGAATTTGCAAGTTACTGTATAAGCTCTTCGAAAACGCAGACAGGATCGTCACGCGCGAAGCGTGTGTAAGAGACTGTATGCGATTTCGAAGGCAACAGGTATGAGCGTGAAGCCGTGTGAAACACGGCGAAAACGCGAATACCTGTAGGATTGCGGGAGTGCGAAGCACGGAGCAATCCGTAGCTTATACAGTATGTGGCACGATTTATCGTATGATGGTTACTGTATAAGTCCAGTCGCAATGTTCTTGGCCCACAGTGAGCTTGCTCACCAGTGGGCAAGAACATTAGCAACAACAACAGGTATGAGCATGGAGCGGTGCGAAGCAACGCGGGAATGCGAATATGCGCGGGCAGTGAGCCACATCCGCTCACACAAAGTGTGAAGCGGTGGGGAGAACGCCGCGACAGACCGACGAAGTCGGTCACCTGTTAGCGGCACGGAAGCCGCGAAGCAGCGAAGTGACGCGGGGGCTTATACAGTATGTGGCACAATGTATCGTATGGGCATCTACTGAATATTCTCCTCACCATAATGATATGCGGTCCGCAGTGCCTCTACTTCCTCATCACTCAGCATGATATAGGATTCTCCTTTTACGATTTCCTTGATATAGAGATAGCAATTATCCCGGCTGTGGATGGCGTTCAGTACAAATCCGCTATTCTCCGAATCGAGCATTGCGAGCGCAAAGCTCATCTTACCCCCTACATCCTCGAATGCGTCATACTTCACAATTCCGTATTTTGTCAGCGATTTATCGTATATTTTTTGCAGGTGCTTCAACGACGACGCATTCTCCGCCTGTCTGCTGTCCAGCTTGTCGAGTGCCTTTATCTTTGATGCCATCGCCTTTTCTACCGATTTTCCATCATTTCCCTTCATGAAAATCCGGTACTTTCTTGACAGATGGTTGAGTCTCCTGTTTGTCTGTGCCAGTGTAACCGCGAGCAGCACCACGGCTACTGCAAGGATAATAATTATGATTCCGGCTGCTGTGCTCCCGAATAGAGTTTTCATTATTTATACTTCCTTCCTGCGCCCTCGTTCAGCCGATCATATCAATGATTCTTTCCAGTTCTTCCTGCGAATAATATTCAATTTCGATTTTCCCTCTGTCTCCCTGTGGCTTAATCTGTACTTTACTTCCCACCAGTTTCTGGAGATTTTCCTCGATGGATTTATATGCAAGTGCTGTCTGCTCATCCATCTCCGGCTTTGTGCGCTGTTTTCTCGGGTTCAAAATACTCTTCACAAGTTTTTCCGTTTCACGCACACTCATTTTTTTCTGAATCACCTGATGAGACGCATTGATCTGCGCTTCTTCATTCTCGATTGCGAGGAGCGCTCTTGCGTGTCCCATGGTGATGTCCCCATTCAGCAAAAGATATCTCACAGGTTTTGCAAGCTTCAGAAGTCGCAGAGAATTTGTGACTGTTGATCTGCTTTTTCCTACTTTTACCGCCACTTCATCCTGTGTCAGATGGAATTCGTCGATGAGTCTTCGATAAGCTTCTGCTTCTTCGATTGCATTCAGATCTTCCCGCTGAATATTTTCAATCAGAGAGATCTCCATCTGCTCCTGATCATCAAAGTTTTTCAATATTACAGGAACTTCCTTCAATCCTGCTTCTTTTGCCGCTCGCCATCTTCTTTCTCCCGCAACGATGACGTAATACTTGTCCTTCTTCTGAACAAGAAGCGGCTGCAAAACTCCGTACTGCCGTATGGAATCGGCCAGCTCGTGGATTGCCTCTTCCTTGAAGTCCTTACGCGGCTGATCCTGATTGGGAACAACCTCGGTCAGCGGTACCGTAATCACACGGTTTTCTGCAGATTCTTCGGAAATATTTTTTGATGCTGCTGGTGGATCTGAGGAATGTCTGGTATTATCCGGAACGCTATCGGATGAATTGCCTGCCTTTAACGATGCGCTGCCAGACATGAATTCCGTCGAAACGTTTGTGATATTGTCTGCGTCATCATTGCTTCTGCCATTTTCAACGATGTCATTTCCAGCATTTTCAGTACTGTCTGACGATGGTGATTTTGATATGCTTTTATGGTTACGCGGCCCAGCCTCTTTTTCCCGTTCTTTTTCCTGTTCTTCCTCATTGTCAATTTTGTGAGGAATCAGAGACTCTAATCCTCTTTTCTTATTTAAACCTCTTCCCGATCCCATTACTCAACTTTTCCCTTCTTGACCAATTCTTTTGCAAGCTTACGATAGGCTTTTGCTCCTTCTGATTTTCTGGCATAAATATTAATCGGAAGGCCATAGCTCGGTGCCTCCGCCAGACGTACATTCCTGGGTATGATGCTCTTAAATATGTGAGCATCCAGATTTTCTTTTACATCATCAATTACCTGACCGGAAAGCTTTGTTCTTGAGTCATACATTGTAAATACAACGCCTTCGATCGTCAACTTATCATTTAATCTCTCCTGTACCAGATTGATCGTATATAAAAGCTGTGCCAGTCCCTCCAGCGCATAATACTCACACTGAATCGGTATAAGAACGCTGTCGGCAGTAGTAAGCGCATTGACCGTCAGCAGATTCAGAGAAGGCGGACAGTCAATAATGATAAAATCATAATTTTCCCGTTCTGGTGCGATTTTATCTCTGAGAAGATACTCCTTATTTTCTGTCTCAATCAATTCAATATCTGCACCCGCCAGATCTACATTTGAAGGCAGAAGAAAATATTTTTTGATTTCATCATTTTTCTTATACTTCAGCTTAATCATACAGTCTTCAATCGAGCATTCTCCGAGCAGGAGATCATAGACTGTATTTTCAATTTCCTGCTTGTCGATTCCGACTCCGCTGGTAGTATTTCCCTGCGGGTCCATGTCGATTAAAAGCACTTTTCTGCCAAGTTCGGCAAGAGACGCAGAGAGATTAATGGCGGTGGTGGACTTCCCGACACCACCTTTCTGATTTGCAATAGCGATTACTCTGCTCAAGTGATTTATTCTTCCTTTCAATCAAAAATATTGTGTCCGGTTTAAGACTTTAATAAAGAAACAACAGATTGATTATACCATTTTTCAAAAATAATCGGTAGATGTTTCACGTGAAACATCTGTTTATTTTCAAATTGTATTATGTTCAACACGCTCTAAAGAATACTAATGTTTCACGTGGAACATTTCCCTGTATTTCTTAATTTCGATTCAGAGTGAGCATACGATTGCTGTGGTATATTCTCATCGTATTTTACATGGAACTTCGCTGATATATGCATTGTTCTCTTTTTTACTGAATTTCGGCTACGGACAAATATCTCATTAATGTTTCACGTGGAACATTATCTCCATTTCGTGATTACATTTCAGATGAAGCATTTGCTTTCTATCAAATTATCGAAATAATGATTCAAAATTTTTTCTTGCCGTACTATATAAAATATGAGTAAAAAATTCCACGTGATTCATCTTGATCTTTTATGTCGCGGACAGTTGATTTACGTCTTAGACATAAATTCGTTCATGATGTTTCACGTGGAACATTTATGATTACGATACGTTTATGATTATGCTATGCATTTGTTTGATCAGAGCTTGTATTATCTCTAATATTCAGTCTGTAAGAGTTTATATCTGACTCTGAATCTTTGAGATCCTATAAAGGTTTTTTTGTCGGTGTCCCTGCCTTTCGAGGATATGTTGCGGGTATCTTTTTGACTTTTTTAATGTCAATGAGAGTCCGTTCTATTTTTTCGTTGTCTGACGGATTGTTCATAAGGAACGTTTCTGTCCCGGCTATTTTACCTCCGAGTGTAGTTATTGCTCTTCTGGATGTTGCGATTTCTTCTTCCGCTTTATTTGACTTGTAAGCAATGAAGTCTCCGTTTACCTTTACAAGCGGCAAGCAATATTCACAAAGAGGAGAAAGGTTTGCAACTGCTCTGGATACTGCAATATCATACTGTTCTCTGTGCATCGGATCTCGTCCGATATCCTCGGCTCTTTTCTGCAGGACGGTTACGTTTGTCAGATTTATTTTTTCAATCAAAGCGGTCAGATACTTTACTCTCTTCAGAAGTGCATCGACCAGTACAAACTTCACATTTGGAAAAGCGATTGCGAGAGGAATTCCCGGAAATCCGGCACCCGTCCCCATATCGATTACCTTTAAATCTTTACCGTTGACTAGTTCATCTCTGATCTTTTTGATCCGGACAAGAGAGAGACTATCGATGAAATGCTTTGTAATCACGTCGTCGAAATCTGTGATTGCTGTAAGGTTCATCACCTTGTTTGTTTCAACAAGCATCTCATATGTAAGCATAAACTTTTTGACCTGTTCGTCCGTCAGGGAGAGATGAATCTCTGCTAATTCTTCTTTGAATCGATCTGCAGAGTATTTATGTTCATATAAATCATTTGCTTCATTCATTTCATTTACACCTGTAAGTGGAACTCATTCTCAGTTGTTCTACTGTATTTCCCTACTTCTGTATTTCTTTATTTCTAAATTTCTGCACTTTTATATTTCTGTATTTTTGTAATTCTGTTTTTCTGTAGTGCTATATTTTTTTCTTCTGCTTTATCGTTTTCAGATTTTCCGCGGCTGCCGTCTTTTCTCAGTCTTTCTGCTGCCGTCTGCTTTCCAGATATACCATAAGTACAGATATATCCGAAGGAGAAACTCCGGAAATACGCGATGCCTGCCCGATGCTGATGGGGCGGTACTTTTCCAATTTTTGTCGTGCTTCTATTCTGAGACTCGATACGGCTTCATAATCGATATCATCCGGAATCTTCCATGATTCTTTCTTTCTGAACTGCTCCACCTGCTTCATCTGTCTCTTGATATAACCTTCATACTTGATGTTGATATTAACCTGTTCACCAACATCCTCCGGCAAGACCGGACGGTCATGATCAATTTCTGCAAGTATTTTGTAATTCAGCTCCGGACGCCGGATGAGCTCCGCTATGGAACTGCCGCTTTTCAGCTCTGTTGAATGATTACTGCTCAGGAAGTTCTGTACCTCTTCTGTCTGTCCGACAAAAGTATTTGTGACTCGTTTAATCTCGTCTTCAATTTCTTTCTGTTTCTTCAGTGTCTTTTCATATTCCTCATCACTGATCAGACCGACCCGATGTCCGTATTTTCTCAGCCGGAGGTCAGCATTATCCTGGCGAAGCAGCAGTCTGTATTCAGCCCGACTCGTCATCATCCGATAAGGCTCAAATGTCTGCTTGGTACAGAGATCGTCTACGAGAACTCCGATATAAGCATCCGAACGATCGAGAATCAGAGGTTCCTGTCCGTTTACCTCCATGGCCGCATTGATACCCGCATAAAGTCCCTGTGCCGCCGCCTCTTCATAACCGGAGCTTCCGTTAAACTGTCCGCCGGAAAAAAGTCCGTGTATTTTCTTGAATTCAAACGTAGGCTTCAGCTGAACCGGGTTGATGCAGTCATACTCTATGGCGTAAGCGTTCCGGACAATTTTCGCATGCTCCAGACCGGGAACTGTACGATACATCGCGTCCTGCACATCTTCAGGCATCGAGCTTGACATACCATCCACATACATTTCGTTTGTATATTTTCCTTCCGGCTCGATAAAAACCTGGTGACTGTTCTTGTCTGCGAATTTTACCACCTTATCCTCAATGGACGGACAGTATCTTGGCCCGGTCGCATGGATTTTGCCGGAATACAGTGGAGATCGGTCCAGATTTGCTCTTATTATTTCATGCGTCTTCTCATTCGTGTGCGTCAGCCAGCAGGATTCCTGCTCAATCTGAACTGAAGCAGGGTCTGTTGAGAATGAGAATGGAATGACGGGATCATCGCCCTTTTGTTCTTCCATCTTTGTGAAATCAATGGTACGTTTATCGATACGCGCAGGTGTTCCGGTCTTGAAACGGAACATCTCAATTCCATTTTCCTTCAGTGAATCAGTGAGATGCGTGGCAGACTGTAATCCATTTGGTCCTGTATAATTCACGGTATCCCCGTACAGACACCGTGCATTGAGATACACTCCGGTACAAAGGACCACTGCCTTGCTGTGATAAATGCCGCCGGAAAAGGTTCGGACTCCTTTACAGACACCATTTTCGACGATCAGATCAGACACCTCTGCCTGTTTAATGGTCAGGTGATCCTGATTTTCCAGCACACGTCTCATGCTTCTGCTGTACTCACTCTTATCCGCCTGTGCTCTGAGGGAATGAACGGCAGGTCCTTTTGATTTATTCAGCATTTTGGACTGAATAAATGTACGGTCAATATTTTTTCCCATTTCGCCGCCCAAGGCGTCAATCTCTCTCACAAGATGACCCTTGGAGGTTCCGCCGATATTCGGATTGCACGGCATCATCGCAATATTATCCGCGCTGACGGTAAAAACAATCGTTTCAAGGCCAAGTCTTGCACATGCAAGAGATGCCTCGCATCCGGCATGACCGGCACCTACAACTACTACATCGTAATACTTTTCAATCACAGGCATGATGTCTTCCTTCATCTGATTTTCATCAGTTATCAACAAATTTCCTCAGTTATCAACATAAACCATTTAAGTTTGTACAGCATGTGGCACGATGTATCGCACGGGATTTAAAATTAGAATGAACATTCGGATACGGCTATAGTGAGTTATGATGATATATAATATATATTTTTTAATTTTAATAATATATTATTTTATATTTGTTATATTATTATCATTTTATCGCTAAAGCTGTATTTCTCTCTTCCGTTATTTTCAAGCAATATTTCACGGAGATTTCATCGACCTGATCTTTCATCTATTTCCCCATGCAGGATTAATATTTCGCCGAGATTTCACTGACAAGATCATTTATCTATTTTCCCATGCAGGATTAGAATTTCGCCGAGATTTCATCAACAAGATCCTTCATCTATTTTCCCATGCAGAATTTTGCAAAGATTTCATTGACCAGATCTTCTCCCAGTGACTCCCCGGTGATCCGGCCAAGTGCGTCTATTGCTCCCATCAGGTCGATGGACCAGAAATCCTCCGGCATCTGATCATCAATACTCTTGATCACGTAATCAAGGGAGTTTTCCGCATCCTCGAGTGCTTTTTTGTGGCGGGCGTTTGTGACATAGATCTGATCGTTGAATTCTATCTTACCATTGAAGAACATTTTTTCAATCTGTTTTTCCAGACCTTCCATCCCCTGTTTTTCCTTCGCCGAAAGATTCAGAATCACAGTTTCGGACAAGCCGGCAGAGTTACTCACATGCTCATGCAATCCGGCAGAGTCAGTCATTGTCTCACGCTGACCGCCGGAATGTTCCACGCCTGAAGTAAGTCCCGGATGAGCCGCAGTCGGAGTAAGTTCCGAATGACTCGCGAGTTCCTCCTTCAGCATATCTTCAGTGACCTCGGAATCCAGATCACTCTTGTTCAGGACAATGATGGTCCTCTTGTTTTGGATCAATTTCATGATCTCGTAATCATTCTGATCCAGAGGAACCGACCGGTCGACGACATACAGGATCAGATCCGCGTCCCTGGCCTGATCAATTGCGCGATTGACACCGATCTGCTCGATCTTATCCGAGGCGTTCCGGATTCCCGCGGTGTCCAGTATACGCAGGGTAATGCCACGGACATTGATCTGTTCCTCCAGAACATCTCTGGTTGTTCCGGCGATATCGGTGACAATTGCTCTTTCTTCCCCCAGCAGAAGATTCAGCAGAGAAGATTTTCCCGCGTTCGGCTTTCCGAGGATCACCGTCTTGATTCCCTCCTGAATCAGTTTTCCGGAGTCGGCGGATTGCAAAAGCTTCCGGATTTCCGTCCTCTGCTCTTCCACAACCATGCGAAGTTCCGGTCCATACCCCTCCAGGCTGATGTGCTCCGGATCATCCAGTGCTGCCTCGATATGCGCGGTCTCATATAAGAGCTTCTGGCGAACCGTCTCTATTTTTTCCGAAATTGATCCCGACAGCTGCTGTTGCGCGCTTCTCAGAGCATAATCGTTTTTGGCCGAGATGATGTCCATAACAGCCTCTGCCTGTGACAGATCCATACGGCCATTCAAAAAGGCCCTCTTTGTGAATTCTCCAGGTTCCGCCGGCCGCGCTCCGGCATGAATTACCGCCTCAAGAACTCTTCGGGTCGCCAGCACTCCTCCGTGACAGTCAATTTCTACCGTATTCTCACCTGTGTAGGAATGCGGCTCGCGCATCACCAGTACCAGAACCTCGTCTATTTTTTTTCCGTTATCGGATATGTAACCGTAATGAATCGTATATTGCTTCTGATCAGACAGCCTTTTCCCTTTTTTTCCTGAATAGACACGATCAGCAATCGCAAAGGCATTTTTGCCGCTGATCCTCACAATGCCGATTCCAGAGGGCGCCATTGCAGTTGAAATTGCTGCGATTGTATCATCAAAGTTTTCTGCCATATCCGATTTCACCTTTCTTTCATGCCGCCAGATTTTTCGTAAACACTCACGCAATCATACCGATAAATCGCTTTTTATCAACATTGAACGTAAGTTATCAACATAATCCGGGTTCACAAGAATATCATTCTCTTCCAACGAGATAAAACACGCTGCGCGAGTTTTATTTCGCTATCGCGACGCTCGCCGCACACGAATACTTCGCATTCGGCTGCGGCTCACTGTTCGCGTAAATAAAAAACCCGCATCGAAAAAACATATAGCGGCATTCTCCGGATCTATCCGGCATGTCGATATGTTCTTCCGATGCGGGCGTCATATACATTCTGTAGTGATCCGCCTGCGGGTCATGACCGTTTTCTCTCTGATTCAGAGCAGGAAAAAATCAGTCCCGGTAACCGCCCTTTTTCGGAGTTACAACGACATGACGGTACGGTTCATTTCCCTCACTGTGCGTTTCCACATATTTGTTGTTCTGCAGTGCGGAATGAATGATTCTTCTCTCATAAGGATTCATTGCTTCCAGAGAAACCGCGTGATGACTTCTGCGGACCTTATTTGCGATATTGTTCGCCAGATTCTCCAGGGTTTCCTTGCGGCGTCTGCGATAATCCTCGGTATCAAGCTTTACGCGGACATAGTTTTTCTGGTCCTTGTTCACGACAAGAGATACCAGATACTGAAGAGAATCGAGCGTCTGTCCTCTCTTACCGATCAGAATACCCATGTCATCGCCCTCAAAATCGATGTCGAGGCTTCCCTCTTCCTGGTTGTACTCAATTGTGATATTGACAGGAAGCTCCATTGCCTTGAAGATACCGTCCAGGAATTTGGATGCGGAAGCTTTCATCGTAACAATTTCTTCCGCTGTTCTCTCTACCGGTACTTCCTTCTTATCCGGAGTCTTTGTCTCTGCCGGCTTCTCATGTCCCGGCTCCTTATCTGCTTTTCCTGTGTCAGAAGACTCCGCCGGCTGCGTTTCTTTCCTCTCCTCTCCGCTTTTTCCGGATTTCTCTCCGGATGTCATCCGCTGATCGGAGGTTTTCTCTGCACGAACCGGTTTTCCTTCGTTTTTCGCAGGTTCTGCCTGTGCTGCGGAATCCGCATTTTTCACCGATTCTGCTTTTGTCTCTGATCCATGATTCTCCGGAATCTTTCCGGATTTCTTATCTGCTTCCTTTTCCTCTTTCCGGCGGACCTGAATCACTGCCGGTTTACTGCCGATTCCAAGGAAGCCTGAACTGCCTTCACTGATCACCTGGATATCCAGCTGATCACTGGAGAGTCCAAGCTCGATACATGCTTTTGTAATGGCGTCATCCACGGTTTTCGCAGATACTTCCATAAAATCCATGTTCATGCCTCCCGTTATTTCCTTTCACTATTCCTTCCGCTGTTTTTTTTCTCATCAAAGCTCTTTACCCAGTTTGCCTTCGCAGTGATGCTGTCCGGGTTCAGATTCTTTGTATCCCTGTAAAACTGAGAGGAATCAATATCTTTTCCGTTCGATCGTGAATTCTGAATATGCTTCACATTTGTACGGGCGTTCTGTGTTACGTTGCTGACGTAATCCTTGCTCTTTTCTTTTTTCTTTTCTGCCTTGACAGCCTGCTTCTCGATCATCTCTTCGACATCAACTGCGCCTATGCTCCGGTTGATGATTACCTGCTGTATGGCACGGATCACTGCACCTGCAATCCAGTAGATACCGATACCCATGCTGAAGGTAACGCAGATAACTGCCGAAAAAATCGGCATGATCATGTTCATGCTGTTCATCTGACGAGCCATAGCGTTGTCACTGTCTGTGCTCTGCTGCGGCATCAGCTTCATGTTCAGCCACTGTGTAAACCATGCAAGCACAGGAACCAGGATACCCGCAATCAGTGCGCCGATAATTGCGGCTGTCGCCGTTCCTCCGGCAATGTTGCTGAAACCTGATTTGATGGCATCCCAAGGAGTCTCGGAAATGTTGATTCCCAGGAAGTTGTTGATTCTCGCGGACTGCGCGGCAACACTGCCCATCTGATCCTTAAAGGATGCAAACTGCTTGATGCCCTCAAGCTTGGCCCACTGTGACGGCTTCATCACATACATCATGTCGATGATCCGGTTTACGGTGTAATCACCTTTTCCGTTCACACGAATTTTGTTGTTTGCCACAAAATCGGTGATAATCTTCTGATATCCGTCAACAGTTGAAATTTTGACGGCAAGGCTGTTGAAAATATTCGCAACCCTGGATACATATCCGGGAATGTACAGAATTACCTGATACAGGCCGAACAGGATCGGCATCTGAATCAGCAGAGGCAGACAGCTTCCGGTAGGCGACACTCCGTACTTCGAGTACAGTGCCATCGTCTCCTCCTGCATCTTCTGCTGAGAAGCTGCATCTTTCTTTCCCTGATATTTTTTCTGCAGTTTCTGAAGTTCCGGCTGAATTGCGTTCATGACCTTGGAGCTCTTCTGCTGCTTGATCTGTACTGGTGTAAGGAATAAGTAGATGATAATGGTGAAGAATATGATACAAAGACCGATATTCGGAATACCAATTTTGTAAAGTACAAAATAAATTCCATTCATCAGCCATCCGAGCAGCTGCGCGATGTATTTGATCAAGGGCATGCTGGACTTGCTTAATAAAAGTTCCAAATTATCTTCCTCCCGGAATTTTCTTTCTGGCTCACGGTACCGGATCAATCCCGCCGTGCGAGAACGGATTGCATCTCAGGATTCTCCAGGACGCCAGCAAGCCGCCTTTGACTGCACCATATTTCTCAATCGCCTGTACAGCGTACTGGGAGCAGGACGGAATGTAAGGACAACGGATTCCTCCCTTTAATGGCGACAGATATTTCTGATAAAGACGAATCCCCTGTATCATGACATACCTGGGTTTCATTTTCTGATTCATTCTTTATCCTCCAGTATGTGATGTCTTCTGCCCAGATGATAGAGCGCGTCCGCGATCTCCTTCTGTGTGCAGTTCTTTGATCCGACTCTGCAGATGACAACCACATCAAAGCCCTTGGAAAAACTTTCCTCCTTTAATCTGTAAGCCTCTCTGACCAGTCTGCACAGATGGTGACGAACCACACTGTTGCCGACCTTCTTGCTGACAGAAATACCGATTCTGTTTTTTTCCAGTTGATTTTCCAGGATGTACATGACAAGATATTTATTTGCTGCTGATGTTCCCTGTCTGTAAACCTTCTGAAAATCCGTGTTTTTCTTCAGACTTTCTGAAAACTTCATGTGTATTCCTTTTCAAAAGTATTCTTTCATAAGAAAAGACCACAGAATAAACTGCGGTCTCCGGTCTGCTTCAATCTATGCTTATGCTAATACTTTTCTGCCTTTTGCACGTCTTGCAGCTAAAACTTTTCTTCCGCCCTTTGTAGCCATTCTTGCGCGGAATCCGTGAACTCTTTTATCAACCTTCTTCGGCTGCCATGTCATCTTACTCATAATTATCTTCCTCCTTGCTTTCCTCAACATGCCGCTCTGAATTCATGCGGCGAGACAAATCTTTTTTACTTCCGGATCCGTCAATCATAAAGGTCAGATCCGTGCAGTCATATACCTCTTTCCAGAGAACATCTGTTTTATTATAAGCATTCAAAGGCGGCGCGTCAAGGCCTTTATGTATAAGGACTCCGCAATTTATGTATAAGGATTTTTCAATTCGGACAGCCACGCATCAGCGATTTTCTTCCTAATATCAGTACAGTTTCTGAACTTGACAATCATGGGATTTATGGTAATGTGAAAATCATATTTGCGAGCTTGTTTCTGCAGGCACAGTAAACCCTCATGCCCCGCAAGCGGGCCGCCACAACATGTACAAAGCCAATTGTTTTCCTTTTCATCAGGCGGGAACCGCGATGCAAAAGCATTATGGCTGAGTCTGCAAATGTCATTTTGATAAACAGTGGGATATCGACATATGAATTTTGGATTTGTAATTCTGCATTACAGGGCTTATGAGATGACCGTCAGATGTGTGTCATCCATACTTAAGCTGTTTTCCTCAGACAATCTTCACATTGCTGTTGTAGATAATGCATCTCCCGATGGAAGCGGGAAGCGTTTGCAGGAGCATTTCTCAGGCAAATCACAGGTAGAGGTAATTCTGAATCATGAAAACCTGGGCTTTGCCAGGGGAAACAACGCAGGCTATGATTTTCTGATTCAGCACTACGATCTCGATTTTGTGATTGTGATGAACAATGATGTCATCATTGAGCAGTCAGATTTTCTTCAGAAAATCGCAGAAAAATATCAGGAAACGCCTTTCTCCGTTCTCGGACCGGATACCTATTCGACATCACGTAAGGTCCATCAAAATCCCTTCAGTCTTTCCGTAATATCCGAAGAGGAATTGACCCTGAAAGCACAATATTACCATGAAATTATGGAACATCCCGGATTTATGTATCTGGAGGAGTCTCTGCGATATTTTTTCATCAATATTAAGCCGGTATATTCATTTGTTCACGCTCTGTCGAATCTTGCGAGAAGAATTCTCGGAAAATACTCAGCAGAAGATGAAATGCAGAAGAAAGCCGAGCGTGATCATCAGGAACAACTGAAAACGCTCTGGCAGAAATATCGGGAGGATGTAGTTCTTTTTGGCGCATGCTATATTTTCTCACGCGATTTTATCCGGAAACGTCCCTATTGCTTTTACCCGGATACCTTTATGTACTTCGAAGAGCAGATCCTGGGGTATGAATGTCAGCGGGATCATTTAAAGGTCGTTTATGATCCGGCACTCCAGGTACTCCATTTTGAGGATGTATCAACCAGACAATCCCTGAAGACCGGTTATCAGAGATTTCTTTTTAAATCACGTGAAATGGAAAAATCCTGTAATTTACTTCTGTCATTAATGAGAAAGGACAAGGAAGCGATTCCGCCTCATTCTTAAATTCTGCAAAAATGATGCATGAGAACGAATCACTTCTCAGATAATATGAGTAGCCAGTCATCTCTTCGTAAAAACGCTGTTCTCAACACGATCAAACAGATCTGTACCATTATATATCCGATTATTACTTTCCCCTATATATCACGTGTACTGGGGAAGTATTATTATGGAAAAGTTAATTTCAGTAATTCTATCGTAAGCTACATTCTTATGATTGCTGCCCTCGGCATAACCAACTATTCCATTCGCGAGGGTTCAAGAATTAAAGACGACAGGAAGGAACTTCAGAAGTTCTGCAATCAGATCTTTTCTATAAATATCTGTTCTATGATTGTGGCATATATTGTTCTTTTTCTGCTGATCTGCTTCTGGAAAAAACTGGACGGGTATACTCTTCTGCTGTTAATTCAGGCTTCTACGGTACTTTTTAATACCATTGGTACCGACTGGATCAATTCCATATTCGAAGATTATGAATTTATTACCATCCGATACATTATATGTCAGGGAATTGCAGTAGTTCTGATGCTTTTGCTTGTACACAGCAAAAACGATTATCTGCTTTACGCGGTTACCTGCTCCATCGGTACAATATTGGCGAATATCATGAATGTCACCTACATTCGCAAGCACTATGATCTGCATCCGCGTCTGACTCTTCATATGGACCTTCACCGTAATATGAAGCCGATTTTCATGCTCTTTGGATCCGCCGTTGCCACGACTATTTATGTGAACTCGGATATTACCATTCTCGGTCTTCTGAAAAATGAATCAGAGGTAGGTCTTTATACTGTGTCCTCGAAGTTCTATACCATGCTGAAACAGATGCTGAATGCATCTCTTACGGTCGCTGTTCCGAGAATATCTCACGAGAGGGACAGTGTAAAACCGCAGACGCTGAATCGTCACCTCAGCCGGATCATAGGCAGTCTGATTATTTTTTCCTTCCCGATAAGCGCAGGACTCTTCAGTCTGTCCAGGAATATTATCGTTCTGTTTTCTGGTGTTGAATATGAGATGGCCTTTACATCTCTTCAGATTCTGAGTATCTCCATCATATTTGCGACCATGGCTTCCTTCTTCATTAATGTAATCATGATTTCCTTCGGAATGGAGACACAGGTACTTTTTGCAACTATGTTTTCCGCACTCATTAATATTGTTCTCAACTTCGTCCTCATTCCGGCCTTCGGACAAAATGCTGCCGCGTTCACCACATTATTGTCAGAGATTTCTATTTTCTGTCTTGGTATCTTCTACACCCGAAAAAAGGTTAAGATTTCAATCAGACGGAATGTGGTCATTGCCGCCACAGAGTTTGCCGCTGTCATGGTAATCTGTGCAGGAATCAGGCATTTTCTGAGCAGTAATAATTTAATGACCATCTTTCTCTGTGTAATTCTCTGCGCGGCGGCATGTCTTGGAATTCTATTCTGCCTCGATAAAGATGATGTTAAGAAGCTGATTCATTTTCGGAAGTGAACCGGTAAAATGTATTCCAGAAAAACCGCATTCTACAGGGACCTGAGTCCCTGTTCTACTTTTTGCCCGATCTTCCCCAGAGTCCCATGTGATTTGCAATCATACGGACCAGAATGGAAAAACTGAATTTTGTATGAAGACTTTCTCTGAGAAAAATCCCTGCCTTTTCAGAATCCCCATCAACTGCGCACGCATGTGCCATCATGCGCAGCTGATGAGCTTTGGATAACGGATATTTGTCATACCATGATTTATATTTCTCGTAGATTTTCTCTCCGGCGGTATTGGTTACCCTCGATGAAATGCTGTCGTCCATGACCACACTGTTTACCAGCGGTTTTTTGATATAACCGATTTTGTAGCCTTTAACAGCCGTATGAATTACAAAATCCCAATCCTGGAAACGCCTGAGGTTTTCATCAAACATGATATCCAATGCCACCTCACGCCGTACAACGATCGTCTGCGTACTGATCAGATTGCCATATAGCAGCTGATCCACAGCATCCCCGGTCTCATCAAAATCACGGAGCGGATGATAAGTCGTCGTTCCGTTTTCAATGCGATTCATTCCGCAGAAAACCAGATCCTTTTTGTTCTCAATCAGATATTTAGATTCCTCTTCCAGCTTTTCCGGCATCCATTCATCGTCACTGTCCTGAAAGGCGATGATATTTCCTGACGCCATGCGGATTCCTACGTTTCTTGCATGATTTGCTCCCTGATTTGATTCGTATCGATGATAAATGACACGGCTGTCCGGAAAATCACGGAAGATCTCTTCCGTGCCGTCGGTAGAACCATCATCAACCACGATTACCTCAAGGTTCTGATAAGACTGATTCAGCACACTTCTCAGACAATTTGTAATAGAATCTCTGCGGTTATATGTCGGTATAACAACTGATATTTTCTCTTGTTTTTCATTCATAATACTATACCTGCTTTAATCTGATTCTGAATAAAAATCTGCCTCTTCTGCCGGATCTCTATCATCATCTTACAGATCTGCTGCAGCTTCTGCCAGATCAAAATTTTCATTTGAATCATGCCTGATTCGATGATTCTCCCTGAAATCTTCCGGCGATAAAAGGCCAATTTACATCTAAATATATCATCGACCCCCAACTATTTCAACTAACGCGGTATGGCGATTTCATGCGCCATAGACGACAGACGCCAATACGGTAACTGTATAAGCTACGGATTGCTCCGTGCTTCGCACTCTCGCAATCCTACAGGTATTCGCGTTTTCGAAGAGCTTATACAGTAATATCAAATTGTAAGCTTTCCTTGTTTGTGGTATCATAAATAAACATGTAAAGAGCCATAGACAGTCTTGTCCGCATCATTTCGCTGCTTAGGAGATTCCGAATGATCACCCACTTATATTTGCATGATCTTTATGATTCGAGCTTTCAAGAACTGATAAATTCGAATTTTGTCGATAATCGGACACTGAAGGTACATATCACCAGAACAGCCACAATCATTCCATGCACAACAACAGGACCATCTGCGCGTGGAGGAGTAATCGATGAGAGTGGAAACTATATCGGGTTTTCCGGGTTCGATACTCTTTCAGATGTTGACAGATATAATTCCCCGGATGATTCAGACCTCCAGAACGCTGCCAGAGATACATCCCTGGACAATGCCATTTATTTAGGATTTGTACGCAGACACTGGGGGCATTTTTTAATTGATTCGCTATCAAGGTTATGGTATGCAATAAAAGATAATTCCTCTGCCCCGTTATTATATTTTGGTGAAAAAATTCCGGACAACGGAACAGATGCTGACTTATTGAGACTGATCGGTGTTGACTTAAACCGCCTGATTTATATTGATCATCCAGTAACGGTTAGTCATTTATGCATTCCGGAACCTTCGTTAATCCCGGGAAGATATGTCACACCTGAATTTTTGTCAGTATTTAACCTTGCTGTGGACAATGCGATTAATAGGGCCGATACAGGAAGAACATGGCCGTCAAAAATATATTTGTCGCGATGCCGTCTTCCATCCCATCTGACATCGGAATTTGGGGAAGATCCAATAGAGGATATCTATCGCAGGAATAACTATTCCATAATATATCCGGAAACGCTTCCTCTTACAGAACAGATCTGCTATTTATCCCATGCCTCAAAGATCGCTTTTGTCAGTGGAACCCTGGGACATACGCTGTTATTCGCAAAAGAAGATACGGACGTAACCATATTACGAAAATCAGTGAAGCAAAACTATAGGCAGATCATGGTGAATCAGATCAAAAATCTGAGGGTAACCTATGTTGATATCTATGTTCAGTTAGCATCTGTTGACGCATCAGGGCCATTTTGTATCGTCGTCAATAATCATTTCTTCGATTACTGCAGGGATAACGGCATGCATCTGTCCGAAAAATCCTTTTATGCCAGGAAGAACAAATCTGTTCTATTTCAATACAGGAAACAGCTGCTGCTGAGACTATTGAAAAGATGCGCAAAAAGACAAGGCAAAATGGAAAACTATTTGTTTTCTGAACAGCATCAATTTGACTTGAAGGTATCCGATAAATTACTCAGAAAATATTTCAAAATAAGCTCTTCGAAAACGCGTACAGAATTGTCACACGCGAAGCGTGTGTAGGAGACGGATGAAGCTGCAAAAGGACAGCGATGATCATCGGATTGTCACACGCGAGTCGTATGCAGCCGACCGGATGCGATCTCGAAGACAACAGGTATGAGGATGAAGCGCGAAGTGAATCAGCAGACAATCAGTGTAATCACACCTTTTTACAAAGGAAATAAATATATGCACTCGCTTGCAGATATTCTGGAATCCAACGCAGAAAGAATATCTGCCGCGATCCAGTGGCTCATCGTCAATGACAGTCCGGACTGCCCTGTGGATATGATGAACATAACCCGTAATGCCTATCCTCTCCTCGAAACAGAGGTGATCCGGCTTCCGGAAAACGGTGGAATTCATCACGCAAGGATCGAGGGGCTCAAGAGAGCATCCGGTGACTTTGTTCTCTTTATTGATCAGGATGATCAGATATCTCCGGATTTTTTAAAAATCATGAGCCGTCTGATGACAGAGGATGTTGACATAGCGGTCTGCAATGCCTGGCTGGAACAGCAAGATGGCTCTATGCTTCCGGCTTTTTTCAGACAAGCGGACCTGGATGATGTACGCAATCTGGAAATATATATCAGAGTCAGGAACCCCATTCGTTCACCCGGGCAATGCCTGATCCGGCGATCCTCCATACCGGAGGCGTGGCTCCTTCATCCAATGAAAAAAAACGGCTCCGATGATCTTCTTCTCTGGATTCTGATGCTGTGCAGAAAAGCAGTGTTTGCAGTTACTCCCGACTGCCTATATACACATAAATATACCGGTTCTAACCTGTCGGAGTCGTCTGCTCAGATAAAGACATCGTCCATGGAAGTTGTCGATGTACTGCAGTCAACCGGTGCTTTAACGTCCGGACAGTTAAAGGATCTCGAGCTTTCTGTGGAATGGGCAGCTCTTTGCTCCGCAGGACAGAAGCCTCTTTTTTCCCTGAAATTTGCGAGAATTCTTTTTACCAGGATCTCCTGTAAATTCAGACACCTTGTTTCACCCCGCATCAATATAACATCCGACTAATAGACACAATAGATAAGCATCCTGATCCTTTTTGCTGCAGGATTGGCCCACAATATATTTAAAAACCCGGAATATTTTTAAAAAGGAGTATTTATGAATTCAAATAATGATCTTTCTTCCATAAAAATCGCGGTTGCCGGAACAGGCTATGTCGGCCTCTCCATTGCCACCCTGCTTGCACAGCATCATCATGTCGTTGCCACAGATATTCTTCAGAACAAAGTAGACCTGATCAATGCCCGCAAATCTCCCATACAGGATGAATATATCGAGAAATATCTGGCCGAAAAAGATCTCGATTTAACCGCAACCACCGACGCGGAAAAAGCATACAGCGATGCGGATTTTATTGTGATCGCCACCCCGACGAACTATGACAGTGTGAAAAATTATTTTGATACCTCTGCTGTAGAATCGGTGATCGAGCTCGTATTAAAGGTGAATCCAAAGGCAATCATGGTTATTAAATCCACCATTCCGGTCGGATATACCAGACATGTTCGCGAGAAATATCATACGCAGAATATCATCTTCAGCCCTGAATTTCTTCGTGAGTCGAAGGCTCTGTATGATAACCTCTATCCCAGCAGAATCATTGTGTCTACTGACCCGTCAAATCCGGAAACGGTAAAGGCATCTCACACCTTTGCTTCTCTCCTGCAGGAGGGGGCCCTGAAGGAAAACATTGATACTTTGTTTATGGGATTCACGGAAGCAGAGGCTGTAAAGCTCTTTTCCAATACTTATCTGGCGCTGCGCGTTTCCTTCTTCAATGAGCTGGACACCTACGCGGAAATGAAGGGCCTGAATACAAAGGAAATTATTGACGGCGTGTGCCTCGATCCCAGAATCGGCACGCACTACAACAACCCAAGCTTTGGTTACGGCGGATACTGCCTGCCTAAGGATACAAAGCAGCTGCTGGCAAACTATGCTGATGTCCCGGAGAACCTCATCCATGCAATCGTAGAAAGCAACCGGACACGGAAGGATTTCATCGCTGACCGTGTACTTAGCAAGGCCGGATATTACGACTATTATCACAACGGAGACTACAATGCCGCTGAAGAGAAAAAATGCACCATCGGCGTATACCGCCTGACCATGAAATCAAACTCCGATAATTTCAGGCACTCCTCTATTCAGGGCGTAATGAAGAGAATTAAGGCAAAGGGCGCCACCGTAATCATCTACGAGCCCTCGCTGGAAAACGGCAGTACCTTCTTTGGATCAGAGGTTGTCAACGATCTGGCCGCTTTCAAGTCAAAAAGCGACTGTATTCTGGCAAACCGCTATAACCATGATCTTGACGATGTCAGGGATAAGGTTTATACACGGGATTTATTCATGCGTGACTGAACAGATCGCCCCACCGCTCACACAAAGTGTGAACCGGTGGGGCGAACGTTGTTTATTGCATAGTTATAGATTGATAGATTGCATAACCGTTTACTTACCGAGATATTCAATCTCTGGATAAAATTTCTTTCCTATTTTCACTGCTTCATCCATCAACTGTATTCTTCTCTTTTTCTCATCGTCTGAAAGAGAAGACTTTCGAATCCGTTTCTTATGCATTTCTCTTCGAATCCAGAAAAGGATTCTTCCCTTTATTCCCTCCCGACGGTATAAAACCGTTTCATTCCGATACATATAGCTGAAGCGTTCCAGCAGCCCCTCATCCGCAGTTTCAATCGCAGGTCCGTCATTATTTTTTGATTTGTGCACCACAATGCTCTTCGCGGAATAATAGCATGGATATTTCAATGAGATCCGGCGTGTGTATTCCCAGTCATCCGTCCAGATCACGAATTCTTTATACGGCAGACCTACATTCTTCACTACAGATGCAGGAACGAAAAGAGAGACAAAAGTGGCCAGAACAATATTCTGACAATCCTTCTCTGGTTCCTTCAGTTTCTTAACCAGCGAAATTTTCTGCTGGTTCATCCGACATGGTGTTCCATCCTTCCAGAGAACCCGGCTGGACAGAAACCCGTAATTGCCCTGCAGGGAATTTCCAAGCTTCAGTAATTCCTTCAGGGAATTTTCTTTTACGATACAGTCGTCATCCATAAGCCATAAATAATCATAGCCCATCTCACAGGCTTTCCTTATCCCGTAGCAAAAGCCTCCTGCGCCTCCAAGATTGGAACCTGTGTTATCATAATGTACCCTGGAATTTTTCAATTCATCCGCAATGTATTCCGGGGTCCCGTCTGTCGATGCATTATCAACAATCAACACATCGCATTCTTTGACGGACTGGTTCAGGAGTGCCTGCACACATTCCTTAAGCAGTTCTTTCCGGTTATAGGTTACAATAACAGCAGTGATTCTTCCCTCATGTAAATCATTCATGGCTATTCCTTACTCCTATTTGTTCGAACAGAACATTCACAGCTTTTCTCCCGCAAACCTGTTCAAACAGAACGCTCACAGCTTTTCTCCCGCAAACCGGGTTTCCAGTCCTGACACATAGAAAATGGCAGTAGGATGAATGGATTGAATACGGTTTCGGTTAATCTCGGTTCCGTCACACATAATAAGCAGATGACTACCAGACTCATGGTCAGAAAAGAATCCGAGACCTTTACCGACCGATAAATCATATAGCTGTACAAAATAATCACAGCTCCCAGAAGGATTGCTCCCTGTTCCAGTAAAACCTGAAGATAGGCACTGTCGACATAGTTATATGCTGCAGGATTTTCCCATCCGATCCAGGAAATCGGCTGTCCGAATAAGGTGATCGGATATTTTAACAGGGCGTTGTGCCCGAGCCGGAGCCGCTGTGTCAGAAGTGTATTCAGTTTTGACAGAAACGGATTGTATTTGCTGTATGCTGCCTGAAGATAAATGGCCACTGCAGCTGAGACGGCAGGGATTGCCATAAATATTTTTTTCCATGAATCCTTCTGTCTGGTTTTTCTTTTCTTCTGCACACGAATCCGGAGCCCGATCAGAAAAGCCAGTAAAATTGCTCCCGCATTCAGTAAAAAGATAAATCGGCTGTTTGTCATATAAAACAGCCAGTATGCGAGCATCACGAGGATCGCATATTCAGCGACCGTCGTTTTCTCTCTGCGGATACAGAAATAACACAAACTGATAAACAGAAGAGCTGTCGGTGCATATGTCGTCCAGGAAAAACCCAGGTAATGCCTGGAACGGTCCGAGATATCCCGTATGGTATCCTTCAGGACACCTGCCTGACTGAGAATGACTATTCCGGAGAGCATTACTGACCGGACGATCAATGAAACTTTTAAGATTTTTTCCGGATCTACAGAAGAAGCTCCAAATATCATCCAGAAAAGAAATAATCCGGACCGGTTATCTGAACGCACCGAAACCAGAAGTCCGATCACAAGAAGGATGGCCATTGCCAGCATACTTTTTCTGGTATGATAGTCATGAATCAGTTTGATCAGAACACCTAAGTAACACAAATATCGAATATTTTGTAAAAATGACTTGAACCCGGCTGTGTTGGAAAAAACACCAACCTGCAGGAATACAGCTGCAGTATAGATAACCAGTATGACGAGATAGAAGCCTTCCCATCTTGCTGCTTCCACTTCCCTCGCCGCAGGTCTATCTGAAAAAATCCCGGCCTTTTCCGTCACCTTCCCTGTGTATACCATTATTTTCCTTTCTAACCGGATTTATTTTACCCCTGCTGCTCAAAGTTAATCCGTCAACGAACAGAATTTCCGATGAAACAAGAGACCGTCATAAATCCTTATACAGGTTCAAAAAAGACTGAATGGTATCTTTGATATCAAACCCCTCTTTTCTCAGAAACGGAACCATGTCTGTTCTCTCTAAATTCATCTGATCTTTCATGGCACGCACCCACGCGTCTATATCCTTTTCCTCAATTCCTGCAAATGAGACGCGGTCTGTCAATGCGGCTTCGCGAGTAATCCGGTCTGAATAGACCACCGGAAGTCCACAGGCCTGTGCTTCCACTCCTACCACAGGAAGTCCTTCAAACCGGGACGGAAGGACAAACAGGTCCATCGCCTGCATCATCCGTTCTACATGGTCTGTCGTTCCATAGAAAATAACATCGTCAGAAAGTCCTACCTGTGCTGTCATCTCACGGATCCGGTCCCATATTTCCTTTGTACCGTCATGAGACCCGATCAGAAGGAGTTTTGCCTTTGGAACTTCTTTTTTAAACGCCTGGAATACACGTATCAGATATTCATGATTCTTCTGGTAAGAAAAACGTCCCACATGACCGACGACGATATTTTCCGACAGACCAAGCTCTTCTCTCATCTCCCTGCGTGTATCCGCGTCAAAGCGAAAACGGTTAAGATCAATTCCATTGTTGATCTGTATAACCTTTTCTCTTGGAATTCCGGGGTACATCCACGCAGCTGCCAGGTCGGAGCAGGCCGCAAAACAGGAACCGATCTTTTTCAGTCGTCCCCTATATACACGATGAAGAAATTTCTTCACGATCAGGTAATTTCCATCAACCCCAGCAGCGTGAGAATGAAAAATAATCTTTCTTACACCGGCACGTTTAGCGGCATGTCCAAACGCGTACATTCTGTAGGAAGTATCCGCGTGAATATGTACACAGTCATATTTATTTTTCATGAGGAGCTGATAGAGGTTCTGCTCCAGATCCCTCATACTCACATGATTGTGTCCCTCTCTCCCGATAAAATATACCTGTGTTCCTCTGTCATTCAATTCCTTAATATGTGCGTTGTCCGCAAAATGCATGATGCAGGCAATATCCATCTGATACCCTTCCGGTTTTCCCAGAATCACGGAACGCACCAGAGAATATACGCCTCCCAGGCCCTGATCATCTACATTTACTTCGAGAATTTTTTTCATTTTACCCTGTTCCACTTATCTTTCAGGTTATCGTTTATTTTCTTCTCTTGTTTACCCGTAAATCACAATTCCAGACTTCTCAGATTTATTTATCTTTAAAACGAATCAGGAAATCTGACTTACTTTACACAAAATTCTTTGCACATCTATTATTGATCTAAGATTATGCTTCCGAGAATTCTCTTCTCATATGTATGAAGCGTTTCAAGAATGCGGTCTGTCTTCCGGTAATCAGAGGTTCCGATACTGGCAATGATTACTGCGGCGTCTGTTTCCTTCAGACTGTGCAGAGCAGCCGGCGAACTGAGAATATCCCCGGGTGTCTTTATCTGCAGCTCAGATGTCTCCTTGTTCATTTCCGCGGCAATCTTTTCCAGCTGTCCGGGATCAACATCTCCGATCAGCGCAACTGTACCTTTTCCATTCATGAGTTCCGAAAGATTTTCATTTGCAATCTGCCAGCAGACCTCTCTGTCTCTGCTGCTGTAATAATCCGACGCATCCCGATGCGTAAGACGATCCAGCCCCTTTCTTTTTTTTGCGTTGGGAGAAGGTACTGCAGCAATTTTGGAAAATCCGTACTGACGGTTCATCTCAGAAGCACTGTATACCTTGCCGGATGCAAGCAGAGACAGAATCACAAGGAGGAAATACAATACGACTCCTCCAACAAATCCCGCACCGGCATATTTTACAATCGGCTTCAGCAGGTCACTTCTGCTGACGCTTACCTGAGAATTGTCTGTATTTCCGGAATTCATCCCCAATGTAGCTGTCGCAGTCCCGAAGGAATTATTTCCATTGATCAGATTATTGAGCATAGTCAGCCGGCTGTTTGCCTTATCCGTGACAGTTGTATCTGTCACGGTAGTGGTTACCCGGTTATTGATTGCAAGCGTATGTTCTCCATATGTTTTCGTCACAGAAGAAGAATAATTCTGGATCTGTGAAGTCAGTTCATCCAGAAGTTCACCGGCGCCCTGCTCACTTGGAAAACGAATGATAATCTCCGCGGAAATTGTATCATTGATATGATTTTCGCTCAGATCTACCAGTTCCTGAAGGTACTGAGGTTCTGTATTGTACTTTTCAGCCATCGCTGTCCAGTCTATTCCGTAAAGTACAAACTCTTTATATGCGTTCAGGATATTATTTGCATCCTGCTCCGCGACAGTGGTGATAACTACTGAACTGTCATCGGAGGACGGATTTGAACTTTTTGTCTCCGTCTCATCTATGCTTCCCAGTTCCACGGAAGCCAGAGAATCCGGATCATTTTTTCTTTCTTTTTCAAGTTCCGGTGTGGAAACCGATATATCTACAGAAGCCATTCCAACGGCGTTCGGATCCATCTGTGTATAAAAAGATTTATTTACATATTCAGAAGCATGTTCGATCTGCTGTTTAAAATAATCACTATTCTTTTTATAATCTGCTTCTGAGGAAACTCCCGTATCCGCGCTGCCTGTGTTCTCAGAAGATGCTGCGCTCTCTTCCTTCCCTGCTCCTTTAATTTGCGGCAATAAACGGTATGCCTTCCACCCGGAGATCAATATCATAAAAATCACACCACAGACCAGCATTCTTCTCCACTTCTGTAATGCTGTCTGAATCAGAAGTCTCATACTAATTGTTTTATCTCTCATTGTACCTTCCCTTGACCTTATGTCTTTCCTTCATCGTTTATCTGCACTTATCCACATGGATTGAGATTTATCAACATTTATCAGCAGATTACAATTCCATGCTAACCTGATTTTTGCTCTTTGAGAAGCCATCCCTTCAGACACCCGCAGACTATTCTCTCTGTTTCTCCAGATTCTTCACGCATTCCTGAAATGCCCTCCGGAAAAAATATCCTTCCCTGAGCTTTTGTCCCACTTGAGCGGCATTTTCACACATTTCCCTGTATTCCTCGTCTGATACCCCGCTTATCATCTCTGCTGCTTCATACAAATTCCGGATCGTAATTCCCACATGATATTTCTTCACAAAATCAGCAATTGCGGCCTCTTCCCACACCATCACCGGCATACCGGATGTCAGATACAGAGATGCCTTGTGTGGATTGTTATACCGAAGATATTCCCCGGTATTTCCTGCACAGCTCTCAGCAGAAGGTCCATCCCACACAAGCCCGAAATCGCCCTTCAGTACTCCCGGAAGTTTATCGGCTGGAAAAGCCCCCTGATATCGGATGCACTCGGATACCCCGTCGCTCTGAAAATTAACGCCATACGCATTAACCGTAAGTTCTCTGTTTTTTGTTTCTCCGTTGTTCCGGAACATCTCGTAGAGATAGCCGGACTTTCCGGGATGAAGATTGCCTGCCACAGCAAGAGAAGGTTCCTTTCCTCTGATCCTGTGACACATTTCTTCCTTTGTAAGATAATCAAAGATTTCCAGACTGACCAGCTTTTCGGGTTCAAATCCCTTCTCGATCAGATACTGCCTCATATGTTCATTATGACAGATCACTGCGTCAAATTGTTTCAGAAGATTCTGATCTGATATTTCCGCGGTTTTTCTGCTTTTCGTATAAAGCCCCTGAACCCCCATTCTCAAGGACTCCAGGTCATGAATCAGTGCTATGAAACGACAGCCCTTTTCTCTTTTAATAGCAGGAATATATTTTAAAGCTGCCCTGGCGCCATACATGGGATGCTGATATAAAACGATATCCCCTTCCCCGACTGTGCGGCACAGCTCTTTCCATCTCTCCGAACAGGTTTTCAACAGCCAGATTTTTCCTTTTATCACATTGATTCCTTTCGGAAACATATATTTCTGCGCAGGAAATAAAAATCCGGTCATCCCCATTTCATGTGCAATCAAAGAAATATCTGAAGGAGCCTTTACCCCTGCATGTTTTCCTTCCCCGGACTGCAGATCGATAGAATAAAAGATACCCATTATCTTCATCCTTTCCCTTCGTGACTGCCATACAATAAATTTTCCAAAAAACTGTATAAGCTGCTGATTGCTCCGTGCTCCCGCAATTATACAGTAAACCGCCATGCCCCGCAAGCGGGGCGTCACAATATCTATAAGTCCCCGCATCACTTCGCTGCTTCCGTTTTGCTGACAAATATGATGATACTTACATAGGTTTACGTAAGTTATCAACAATTTTGTTGATAACTTGTGGATAACTCACAAAAATATGGTTCATATTTTTGTAATTTTTTTGTAAACAGTTTAATTTACGCGGTTTTTCTTACGTGTATAAGTGGATATCATTCTGTGCACAAACTGACATCTACACCGTATTATCCACATCACCCTTCAAACAACTGTTCTCGTGTTGATAAATTCCGTATTTTAGTTTAATATAAAAGAGGTGTTTTGTCTTCTTTTTTCGGCGCAGCATATTTATATAACATAATGAAATGGATTGTGCCGGTTACAGGAAGAAATTTTATCAACAGCAGAGGTTATCATGAGCATTATCGAAGAAAAGTGGGATCAGATTCTGGAACGTGTAAAGGAAGAGCATGAGCTTGGAGAAGTTTCCTTTAAGACATGGATCAAGCCCCTCAAGGTATATAAGGTAGACGGTCATGATGTCACCATTCTCGTTCCATCGGAACAGGTTGGTCTTGACTATGTATCCAAGAAGTACAAGCTTCCAATCAAGGCTGCCATCGGCGAACTGACCGGAATGGACTGCGAAATTTATTTTATTCTTCCCCAGGACGCAGAGAAAGCCAGCCGCGAAAAGCAGGTCAAAAATGAATCCATTCTTACCGGACTGAACCCGAAATATACCTTTGATACCTTCGTCGTAGGCAAAAACAATCAGTTTGCTCACGCGGCTTCTCTTGCTGTTGCGGAGTCACCCGGTACGGTGTACAATCCTCTGTTTTTATATGGAGGCGTGGGACTGGGGAAGACCCATCTGATGAATTCCATTGCACACTTCATTCTCGAGAATAATCCCTCAATGAAGATTGTGTATGTCACCAGTGAAGAGTTCACAAATGAAGTCATTGAGGCAATTCGTGCAGGAAGCAGCACAGCCCTCACCAAGTTCCGTGAAAAATACCGTAACGTGGATGTTCTCCTCATTGATGATATTCAGTTTATCATCGGAAAAGAATCCACACAGGAGGAGTTCTTCCACACCTTTAACGCGCTGCATTCTGCCGGAAAACAGATCATTATTTCGTCCGATCGTCCACCGAAGGATATGGATGTCCTCGAAGAGAGAATCCGCTCCCGGTTTGAATGGGGTCTGATGGCAGATATCCAGAGTCCCGACTATGAGACACGAATGGCTATTCTCCGGAAGAAGCAGGAAATCGACGGATCTAATGTGAGCAATGAAGTCCTGGAATACATCGCCAGCAATGTGAAGGCAAATATTCGTGAACTCGAGGGCTCTCTGAATAAGGTCATCGCCATGGCCAACCTGGAACAGAAAGAGATCAATCTTGATCTGGCTCAGAACGTTCTGAAGGACATTATTTCTCCCAATGAAAAGCGGGTGGTGACGCCGGAGTACATCATCGACATTGTGGCGGAACAGTTCAATATCACTCCGGAAGAAATCAAAAGCTCCGTAAAGTCACGCAGAATTTCTTACCCGAGACAGATCGTCATGTATCTCTGCCGGACGATGACATCGAATAATCTGCAGGCCATCGCGGAAAGCATCGGCGTTCAGAACCATACGACCATCATCTACGGCATCAACAAGATCGACAAGGACTACAAGACCAAACCTGAGACAAAAGAAGTCGTTGATCTCCTGAAGAAAAAGATTTCTCCGGAGGGATGATCATACTTGTTCTCCCGAAGGAGTTTCTTCTATATATATAGTGTTCCAGATCCATCTATCCACAATTTATAGACTATGTGGATAAAAACAGAGTGGATAAATGTGGATTATTTTCCATTTACATTTTTCTGACAGCCGGTTTTATCGATACTGACAGACTTATGATCCTCCTTTTTCCGCTTTTTTTCACGGCAAAAGGGAGTTTTCCACATTTCAACCTCCCCTAAGACGAAGTCGAAGAATTTTTTTATTATTCTTTTCTATCTTTCCCGTTTTTCAACCCGCGGGATTGTCAGTATCGCACAGACAAACCGAAAGGAGTCGCACAGGTAATGAAGCTCGTTTTTAATCAGGCAGATCTTGCAGACAGTGTAAGTATTGTAATGAAGGCCGTACCTTCCAAGACCACAATGCCGATTTTACAATGCATCATGATTGAAGCTTCCTTCAACCAGATCAAGTTCACGGCAAATGATATGGAACTCGGCATTGAAACCATCGTAAAGGGAGAAATCGAGGAAAAGGGAAAAATCGCTCTCGATGCAAAAATTTTCTCGGATATCATCCGCAAACTTCCAAATAACAAAGTTTTTATCGAAACGAATGAAAATGATGTAGCGACGATTACCTGCGAAAAGGCTAAATTCAGTATTCCCGGAAAATCCGGTGATGATTTCGCATATCTTCCGGTAATTGAGAGAGATGATTTTATTTCCATTTCACAGTTTTCTCTGCGTGAGGTTATTCGTCAGACGATTTTCTCTATCGCCGTTAATGAGAACAATAAGCTGATGACCGGAGAATTGTTCGAAATCCGGAATAATGTGCTGAAGGTCGTATCTCTTGATGGTCACAGAATTGCCATCCGTAATCTGGCTCTTTCGGGAGAATGCCCGGATCAGAAGGTGGTTGTACCGGGCAAGACATTGAACGAGATCAGTAAGATTCTGTCCGGCGAGATGGATGACATGGTAAATATCTATTTTGCGGAGAATTATCTTCTGTTTGAATTCAGCGACACCATTGTCTTGTCACGCCTGATTGACGGAGAATATTTCCGGATTGATCAGATGCTGTCCAGCGATTATGAGACAAAGATCACAATCAACCGGCAGGAATTTATGGACTGTATCGACCGCGCGACTCTTCTGGTAAGGGAGAGTGATAAGATGCCGGTCATCATTGATGTGACAGACGGGCAGATGGAGCTTCGAATTGATTCTTCGATCGGTTCGATGGATGAGGAAATTGATATTGAGAAGACAGGGAAGGATATTATCATCGGATTTAATCCGAAGTTCCTTCTGGATGCGCTTCGGGTCATTGATGATGAGAACATTTCCATTTACTTCGTGAATGCGAAGGCTCCCTGCTTTATCAGGGATGAGAAGTCATCTTACATCTATCTGATTCTTCCCGTAAATATTAATGTGAATAATCGATGAAAAGGGCAGGAAAAGTAAATGGAGAAAATCACGATAAAAGATGACTTTATCAAGCTTGGTCAGGCAATGAAGCTTGCCGGTCTGGTAGATGAAGGTGTGGAAGCGAAGATTGCGATTCAGAATGGCGAGGTCTCGGTAAATGGAGAAACGGATACCCGGCGGGGGCGGAAGCTGACGGACGGTGATGTTTTTTCCTTTAACGGCAGAGAAGTCATGGTGACCAGAGCAGAAGCTTAATCCGGAAATATGTACGTAGAATCACTGGAGCTAAAAAATTACAGGAATTATGACAGAATTTCTCTCCATTTTGACAGGGAGACGAACGTTCTGTACGGCGACAATGCCCAGGGAAAGACAAATATACTGGAGGCCATCCAGCTCGCGGCGACGACAAAGTCTCACAGAGGAAGCCGTGACCGGGAGATCATTCGTTTCGGAGAGGAAGAGGCGCATCTGCGCCTCGTCTTCCGCCGGAATGAGGTGTCTCACAGAATTGATATGCATCTCAAGAAGAACGGAAAGAAAGGTGTGGCGATCGACGGAATTCCGATTCGCAGAGCCTCAGAGCTGTTCGGGATGATCAGTGTTGTCTTTTTTTCTCCGGAGGATCTGAATATCATCAAAAATGGTCCGAATGAGCGGAGAAGATTCATGGACAGTGAATTGTGCCAGCTGGATAAGGTCTATTATACCGATCTGACTGAGATGAACCGGATTCTTACCCAGAGGAACGCACTTCTGAAGGATATTCCTTTTCATCCGTCACTGGAGCAGACGCTTGATGTGTGGGATGAGCAGATGGTCAGTCATGGCATTCACATTATCCGGTCGAGAAGATCCTTTATCGGGCATCTGAATGAGATCATCGGCAGAATTCACGAGAATCTCACAAATGGCAGGGAAAATATTGAGATTGTCTACGAGCCGAATGTGGAGGAGAAAAATTTCAGGGAGATTCTTTCCGGCAGCAGGGTAAGGGATCTCAAAATGAAGACCTCTACGGTGGGACCGCACAGGGATGATTTCAGAGTCAATGTAAATGGAATTGACATCAGACATTATGGTTCTCAGGGACAGCAGAGGAGTGCGGCTCTTTCCCTAAAGCTGTCCGAGATTTATCTTGTGAGGGAATCGGTCGGAGATACACCGGTACTGCTGCTGGATGATGTTTTGTCCGAGCTTGACAGCGGAAGACAGGCGATGCTTCTGAAGCGAATGGATGAAGCGCAGACATTCATCACATGTACAGGGATGGATGAGCTGATTGAGAATCATTTTCCTGTTAACAGGGCTTTTCACATCGTGAACGGAACAGTTGAAAATCAGGAGGACGTATGGAAACAGAATCAACCGTTGTGACAAATGAATATGGAGCTGATCAGATTCAGATTCTGGAAGGACTGGAAGCAGTAAGAAAACGTCCCGGTATGTATATTGGAACCACATCCTCCAGGGGGCTTCATCATCTGGTTTACGAGATTGTAGACAATTCTGTGGATGAAGCGCTCGCCGGATACTGTACACATATTGAAGTGACGATCAATCCGGACAACTCCATTACGGTTATTGATGACGGACGTGGAATTCCTGTCGGAATCAATCATAAGGCCGGGATTCCGGCGGTAGAGGTGGTGTTTACGGTTCTTCACGCGGGAGGTAAGTTCGGCGGCGGCGGATACAAGGTATCCGGAGGTCTCCACGGAGTGGGAGCCTCTGTCGTCAATGCCCTTTCTGACTGGCTGGAAGTTCAGATCTATCACGATGGGAAGATCTATAAGCAAAGATATGAGCGCGGAAAAACGATGTACAAGCTCAAGGTGGTCGGTGAGTGCGATCCGGAGAAGACAGGAACCCGTGTCGATTTTAAGCCGGATGAGACAATTTTCGAAGACACCGTCTATGATTTCAATACTCTGAAGACAAGGCTTCGCGAGACAGCTTTTCTGACAAAGGGGCTGAAGATCACTCTCAGAGACAAGAGAGAGGGAATGGAGCAGGAGAAGGTCTTTCACTACGAGGGCGGAATCAGGGAATTTGTCCAGTACCTGAACCGGAGCGCGGAGGTATTGTATCCGGATATCATGTACTTTGAGGGAATTCAGAATGGTGTCATGGTTGAAGTTTCCATGCAGCACAATGATTCCTACAATGAGACTGTGTACGGATTTGTCAATAATATCCTGACTCCGGAGGGCGGTATGCACATCGTCGGTTTCCGCCAGGCGATAACCAGAACCTTCAACGATTATGGACGTAAGATGAAGCTGCTGAAGGACAGCGATGAAAATCTGACCGGTGAGGATATCCGGGAAGGACTTACTGCCATTGTCAGCGTAAAGATTGAAGACCCTCAGTTTGAGGGACAGACAAAACAGAAGCTCGGAAACAGTGAAGCAAGAGGAGCGGTTGACGCTGTGGTCAGCCAGCAGCTATCCGTATACCTGGAGCAGCATCCGGATGTAGGTAAGATTATCATCGAAAAATCGGTGATTTCCCAGCGTGCCAGAGAAGCTGCCCGAAAGGCAAGAGAGCTCACCCGGCGGAAAACAGCGCTTGACGGTCTGGCGCTTCCTGGAAAGCTGGCGGATTGCTCCGATAAGGACCCGAAGAAATGCGAGATCTTTATCGTTGAGGGAGATTCCGCCGGAGGGTCCGCAAAATCGGCGAGAAACCGAAAGACACAGGCGATTCTTCCCCTCCGCGGAAAGATTCTCAATGTGGAAAAGGCAAGGCTTGACCGGATATACGGAAACGCCGAGATCCGTTCGATGATCACAGCCTTTGGAACGGGAATTCATGAGGATTTTGATATCACAAAGCTCCGATATGACAAGATCATTATCATGACCGATGCCGATGTTGACGGCGCGCATATCGCGACGCTGATGCTGACGTTCCTGTACCGGTTTATGCCGGAGCTGATCAAGCAGGGACACGTATATCTGGCAAAACCGCCGCTCTACAAAATCGAGAAAAACAAAAAAGTATGGTATGCATACAGCGATGATGAGCTGAATCAGATTATGAATAAAATCGGCAGAGATGCGTCAAATAAGATTCAGCGTTACAAAGGACTCGGTGAGATGGATGCGGATCAGCTCTGGGAGACCACGATGGATCCTGAAAACAGAATCCTGCTCCGTGTGAATATGGATGAGGATGAATCTTCAGAGATTGATCTCACCTTTACGACTCTGATGGGAGATAAAGTAGAACCACGGCGTGAGTTCATTGAGGAGAGAGCAAAGGATGTGCAGAATCTGGATATCTGACAGGATAATCCGGTAACTATTCAGATCCTGTGTTTCGGATTTTTCAGAGCACAGGTTTACGCGAGAACCAGGATAAGGGGACAGAACCATCAGAAAGCGTTTTTTCCCGTATCACAGGCAGATAGATGAAGCATAAATAATGGCAGAAAGCTGTCCCAAAAGAAAGGCACATGAAAATGGATGATAAAGTCTTCGATCGAATTGAGGAAGTAGACCTCAAGAAGAAAATGGAAGATTCCTACATCGATTACGCGATGAGTGTAATTGCGTCACGAGCGCTTCCGGATGTACGTGACGGTTTGAAACCGGTACAGAGAAGAATTCTGTATTCCATGATAGAATTGAATAACGGACCCGACAAGCCTCACAGAAAATGTGCCCGTATTGTCGGTGATACGATGGGAAAATATCATCCGCACGGAGACTCTTCCATTTATGGAGCGCTTGTCACGATGGCGCAGGACTGGAATATGAGGTATACCCTCGTTGACGGCCATGGAAACTTCGGTTCGGTTGACGGAGACGGAGCTGCGGCGATGCGTTATACAGAGGCAAGGCTGAGTAAAATCTCGATGGAGATGGTCCGTGACATGAACAAGGATACGGTAGATTTTGTTCCGAACTTCGATGACACGGAAAAAGAGCCTACCGTTCTCCCGGCAAGAATTCCGAATCTTCTGATCAATGGCGCATCGGGAATCGCTGTCGGTATGGCGACGAATATTCCGACGCATAATCTGCGGGAAGTTGTTGGTGCCGTAGTCAAAATCATCAATAATCGGGTTGAAGAGGACAGAGAGACCACCCTTGATGAAATTATGCAGATCATCAAGGGACCGGATTTTCCGACTGGCGCCGAGATTCTCGGGGTGCGCGGAATTGAAGACGCCTACCGGACCGGACGCGGAAAGATCCGTGTCCGCGCAATTACCAATATCGAGACTCTGCCAAACGGCAAGAGTCAGATTATCGTCACAGAACTTCCGTATATGGTGAATAAGGCGCGGCTGATCGAGAAAATCGCCGAGCTTGTGCGCGATAAGAAAATCGACGGAATCACGGGTATCAATGATCATTCCAACCGTGAGGGAATGAGAATTGTGATTGATCTCCGTCGTGACGCAAATGCAAATGTCATATTGAATCAGCTTTATAAGCATACGCAGCTTCAGGATACCTTTGGTGTTATCATGCTTGCCCTTGTGGATAATCAGCCGAAGATTCTGAATCTTCTTGATATGCTGAAATATTACATTCAGCACCAGGAAGAGGTTGTCACCAGAAGAACGCAGTATGACCTGAACAAGGCGCAGGAAAGAGCCCATATTCTGGAAGGACTTCTGAAGGCTCTTGATATTATCGATGAAGTGATTCATACCATTCGGGCATCCGCAAATACAGCGGAGGCAAAGGCAAACCTGATCTCCAGGTTCGGCTTTACCGATCCGCAGGCGCAGGCGATTGTAGATATGCGTCTGAGGACACTGACCGGTCTGGAAAGAGAGAAGCTTCAGGCGGAGTATGATGAGCTTCAGGCCAAAATCATCGAATACAAGAAAATCCTGGGCGACCGGAAGCTTCTTCTCGGCGTAATCCGTGATGAGATCAGTGAAATTGCGGAAAAGTACGGGGATGACCGGCGTACCAGAATCGGATATGACGTCTACGATATCTCCACCGAGGATTTGATCCCGCAGGAAAATACCGTGATCACGATGTCCAGACTCGGATATATCAAGAGAATGTCTCCGGATAATTTCCACAGCCAGAATCGCGGCGGAAAAGGAATCAAAGGCATGCAGACCCTCGACAATGACTATATCGAGGATCTGTTCATGACGATGTCTCATGATTATCTGATGTTCTTTACCAATATGGGACGCGCATATACCTTAAAGGCGTACGAAATTCCGGAGGCAGGAAGAACAGCCAGAGGTACCGCAATCGTGAATCTCCTTCAGCTGCTTCCCGATGAAAAAATAACAGCTGTCATCGCAATTTCCGAGTTTTGCGAGGATCAGTATATTTTCATGGCGACAAAGAAGGGGATTGTCAAGAAGACTCCGGTGCCTGCATTCCGCCACATGAGAAAGACAGGTCTAGCCGCAATTACGTTAAATAATGGTGATGATCTGATCGAAGTGAAATATACAGATGGAACGCAGGATGTAATTCTGGCGACGAGAGATGGAATGTCCATCCGGTTCAATGAGAAGGACGTGCGTCCGACCGGAAGAGGATCCATGGGAGTGCGGGGAATTGCTCTTCGAAACGGCGATGAAGTGGTTGCCATGCAGATCCGTCAGCAGGGGGAATACCTGCTCTTTGTCACAGAAAACGGAATCGGAAAGCGCACCCTATTTGACGACTTCCGCATTCAGACCAGAGGCGGCGTTGGAATTAAGGCGATCAATCTCAGGGAAAATACAGGAAAACTGATCGGAATGAAGGCTGTGAACAGCGAAGATGAAATTATGCTGATCACAAAGGGAGGTATTATCATTAGGACTCCTGTAAAAGGAATTTCTGTTCTGAAACGCAGCGCAACCGGAGTGAAGATCATGGATGTCATGGATTCCGTGGCGGGAATCGCCAAGGTTGTCGGCGAAGATGATGAAGATCCTGAGTCCGGGGAAATGCCGGATGAGAGTCAGACAGCAGAAGACGAAGGTGATTACAAGTCTGAAGAATTCGCGGACGGAAATTCAGGTGAACCTGCATCCGGAGAATTGTCAGACGCAAATGCGGACGAGCATGCATCCGGTGAAATCTCAGAGGATAATCGGGAAGAATGAGGAATCGATGATGAGAGATATTGATGTCAGTGAAGTGACAAAAGCGGTAAAGGAAATGTGTATTTCTGTCAATTACGAGCTTTCCGATGACATGAAGGAATGTATGAGATCATCAGTGGATAAGGAGCAGTCTCCGCTCGGAAAACAGATTCTGAACCAGCTTCAGGAAAATCTGAAGATAGCAAAGGAAGACCGGATTCCGATTTGCCAGGATACCGGAATGGCTGTTGTGTTTCTGGATATCGGCCAGGAGGTTCATTTTGTGGGCGGAGTCCTTGAGGATGCTGTCAATGAGGGGGTCCGTCAGGGCTATACAGAAGGATATCTTCGTAAATCCGTAGTAAGAGATCCCCTGGATCGCGTAAACACAAAGGATAACACACCGGCGGTCATTTATTATCATATTGTGCCTGGAGATCAGGTGAAGATTACCGTTACAACAAAGGGCTTCGGCAGTGAAAATATGAGCAAAATTGTCATGCTTAAGCCGGCGCAGGGAGCAGAGGGAGTCAAGGACGCAATTGTTCAGACAGTAAAAGAAGCCGGACCGAATGCATGTCCTCCCGTATTTGTCGGTGTCGGTATCGGCGGAACATTCGAAAAGGCCGCGCTGATGGCGAAACAGGCACTGACCAGACCTGCTGGGCAGCATTCTGAAATTCCATACGTAAAAGAGATGGAGGAAGAACTGCTGGAGAGAATCAATCAGCTTGGAATCGGTCCGGGGGGACTTGGAGGAAAGGTTACCTGTCTTGGAGTGAACATCAATACCTATCCGACTCACATAGCAGGACTTCCACTGGCAGTCAATATGTGCTGCCATGTGAACAGGCATGCAGTCAGATATCTGTGATTGGATCGGACAGTGCTTTGTCTGTATTCGGATATCATTGACAGAATGCTGCAGGATTGCGAGAGTGCGAAACACGGGAGAGATCTATAGCCTATGAAGTATGTAGTGCCCCGCCTGCGGGGCATATAGGTTACGGTATAGCCGCGAATTGTTCCGGGAATAGAGGATATCAAACAATGGAAAGAAAAATGAATGTTCCCATGAGCAGGGAAGATATCAGAAGTTTGCATGCGGGAGATTATGTGTATCTGACAGGAACCGTTTATACGGCGAGAGATGCTGCGCATAAGAGAATGAAGGAAGCCATTGATCAGGGAAAGGAACTTCCCTTCGATGTTCGTGGTAATATAATCTATTACATGGGGCCATCTCCTGCCAGAGAGGGAAGACCGATCGGATCCGCAGGACCTACGACGGCCGGAAGAATGGATAAATATGCTCCTCAGCTCATGGATCTCGGATTAAGCGGGATGATTGGAAAGGGACGCAGAACACAGGAGGTTGCCGATGCAATTATGCGCAACGGGTGTGTTTACTTTGCAGCTGTAGGAGGGGCAGGTGCTCTTTTGTCAAAGCGGATTCTCTCATCGGAGGTGATTGCCTATGATGATCTCGGTACAGAAGCAATCCGAAGGCTGACAATCAAGGATTTTCCGGTGATAGTCGCAATTGATGCTGAAGGGAATAACATATACGATATTGCCCTGGAAAAATACCGTGTCGAACAATGAGACAAAGAAGTCGCAGCATACATCTGGTAAATAGGAAGGAATTTCAACATTCTGCTTCTGTTCTCAGTCGGGCTGTGATGAAGTGAAAGAGACAAATGAAAAGAGTAAAAGGCCGGTCAGAAAATAAGAAAAGATAAGAAAAGGCTGGGCAGAAAATAAGAAAAAAACGTTGACAAAAGAATTATACTTTTGTATAATCACTAGTGCGTCGTGTGAATGATGCGTTAATTTTTTACCTGTTTCAGGTAAATCAAGTGGTAACAACCATTCTTGACATGGGCTTGGAGAAGTACTCAAGAGGCCGAAGAGGCGCCCCTGCTAAGGGTGTAGGTCGGGAAACCGGCGCGAGGGTTCAAATCCCTCCTTCTCCGTCTTTCAGATTTTTCAAAAAAAGTTGTTGACAAACTGAAAGATATGAGTTATAGTAAACGAGCTGTCGCCGAAAGGCACAGCAAAACATGAACATTGACAACTGAACAGTAAAACACATCCTCGAAAATTCAAATGAAGTTTTATAAAATTTTTGTTTGAACGATCGATAAGTATTCATGAATGTAACGTTCAGATGAACGATACATGAATTGATTACGATCCTTTAAAACAGTAAAAAGGGATGAATTAGCCAAGTGTTAATTCTGAACGAATCAAATCTTTTTTATGAGAGTTTGATCCTGGCTCAGGATGAACGCTGGCGGCGTGCTTAACACATGCAAGTCGAGCGAAGCGCTGAAGAAGATTTCTTCGGAATGATTTTTGAG
>NZ_JBQKIK010000020.1:0-62298 GCF_052117805.1 Bilifractor sp. LCP21S3_F8
CCGACTGTTTGTGGAAACATATCGAAAATTTGCCACTGTTTGCGGAAATATATCTAAAACTCAGGCATCAAATGAGGAAACATATCTAAAGGAATCAAGGCAACAAACTGGAATTTGAGTCTCTGTAAAGCTGGAATTAACCCATACAATTATTTTAATTTAGAGGTTCTTACGCAATTATCCGTATTTTGTAATTTTTCAATACTGGAATGCCAGTGTAAATCAGCATTCTCCATTTTTATTAAAGCGAAAAACGTAAAATTGCGGAAGAACCAATTTAGATATTCACAATTTTACTTGCCACAGTATCTCGAAAAACACTGTCATGTTCTACCAGGAGCATGGTCGGGGCAAACTCCGTTATGAGTTGTTCAATCTGCATACGTGAGTACACATCAATAAAGTTGAGCGGTTCATCCCATACATACAAGTGTGCCTTTTCACAAAGGCTTTTCGCAATTAGGACTTTCTTCTTTTGCCCGCCAGAAAAGTCTTTAATATCCTTTTCAAACTGTACACGCTCAAAGTCCATTTTCCTAAGAATTGCCTTGAACAAACTTTCATCAAGGTTGTTTTCTTCTGCAAACTCGGAAAGGGTTCCACATAAATACGATGTATCCTGTGGCACATAAGAAATTACAAGCCCAGAGCCAAGTGTTACTGTACCCGTATAATCTATGGACTGCCCGACTACCAACTTTAACAGGCTACTTTTGCCACTGCCGTTCTTTCCATCAAGCACAATGCGTTCTCCCTGTCTTATTTCAAACGAAACGGGTTCACAAACTGAAATGCCATCATAATAAACTACTACATTCGATAATGATGCAAGCAAATCTGTATGGTAATTAAGCGGTTGTATCTTGAGGGCTTCTGCGGTTTCCATATTTTTCAGCAATGCTGATTTTTGTTCGATTGTCTGTTGTTGTCTCGCTTCTATAGATTTTGAACGCTTCATCATTTTGGCGGCTTTATGACCGACATAACCTTTATCTGCTGCCCCAATTTTGGAAGCTTCTACACGTTCAGACCATACTGCAGCGCGTTTTGCCGACTGCTGTAATCGTCTGATGTCCTTTTGCAAACGTTCGTTCTGAGCCAGTTCAAATTCTTGCTGTCGCTCAAAATTTGACATCCATGATGAAAAGTTTCCTCTTTGCACTTCGATATTCGCTCGGTTAATCGATAGAATATAGTCAACACAATCGTCAAGAAAGCGACGATCGTGAGAAACTAAGATGAATCCCTTTTTCTTTTTCAGATATGCCGCCACACTTTTTCTCGCTTTGGCATCCAAATGGTTGGTAGGTTCATCAATCAGTAGGAAATGCCCTTCATTAAGAAAAAGAGCGGCAATCAAAACCTTTGTCTGCTCTCCGTTGGAAAGTGTTTCAAAAGGTCGCCAAAGCACATCGACATCAACATCAAGATAAGAAAGTTCTCGCATAAGTTCCCATTCTTCCGCAAGTGGGCAAATCTCCTGCAATATATCCTCTGTAATACGATTCTTATCTGAAACGGGATAAGGAAAATAATCAAACTGTACGGATGATAGGATTTTTCCACTATACTCATATTTCCCAAGCAGAAGATTCAGAAAGGTTGTTTTACCTCGTCCGTTTCTGCCCACAAAACCAAGCTTCCAATCGGTATCAACCTGGAAACTGACATTTTCAAAAACATTATCATAACTTGTCGGATATGAAAACGTAAGGTTTTCAATTTTAATCATTGACATAAATATTATCCTCCTTTGCATGTCATACGATACAAAGTCGGTTCGGTGAATGTTTACTACGTATAGATTTCACCAAAAGGAACCGACACTATACGGAGTGAATCATGTGTAACTATCTGTTCTGCACTATTCATAAAGCACCTCCAAAACAAAATAAGAGCCACAAGAAAGTTTATCCTTGCAGCTCGTCATAGCATAAAATAACACCACTAAGCAAAAGTGGCAACAGCACTATATTGAGTAAGATAGACATATAACTTTCTTGCAATAGACACAATAATGCCAAAGTATAGCACTACCGCATATTTTGATTTTATTTGCAAGAAAAGTTAATCATCTTCCCACCTCTTTCTAAATTTCAAAATATTATACCATAAATCGCAGGCAAATACAAGTGGTTATAAAAATTTAACAAATCGCTTATAATACAATCATATAACTTTACGCATTCCTTACTGACCGTAAAATTCTGATTTTCACTACCGACCCACCTCTTTGTGTGGAAGTTTATCAAATATAACCATCTGATATTTTCTATAGGCTCATTTAGACCCAATGTTAGTTTAATATGGTAGCATTATCTTGCCAACAGAAAAGCCGCCCCGGAATCCCGAGACGGCATGAAATATTTTCATCCTTAAATTATGATGTCCTCCTTTGCTCCGCCCTTCACCGTGATGGTGAGCTTGTCTGGAAAGACTCTGATCTCCTCGATAAAGTTCCTTACCAGCTGCTCATCATAGGTGAGCACTTTATCTTTTGCCTTTTCGACGGATTCTCGCAAAGCAGCAACCCGATCTTCGTCACGCTTCCGTTCCGACTTTTCGGTCTCAATCTTATTTTTTCTGTCTCTGAGCTGCTGGATCTCCTCAGCAAGCTCGGATGTATCTTTTCCAGCCTTGACCCTGGAAAGAACTTGCTGCTGAAGCTCAGCAAGTTTGAAATTGATGTCGGCAAGCTCCATATCCGTGTTTCCTGTGGTCAATTCCTGCGCATCTGAGCATATGTCGTTGTATATTCTGTCCTCATCAAGGATCAGATCCTGTACCGCTTTGACGACAGCTTTCTGAAGATCGGCTTCTCTTACCGTTCTGGAATGACAGCCGCTTTTTTTGCCCTTCTGCAGGCGTGATCTGCATCTCCAAACAATCACTTTCTCCCCTTTCAGGATCCACTGCGTTCGCTGAAATGGCGCACCACATTCGCCGCAGATCACCTTGCCGCTCATGGCGATATGGCTGCAATATTTCTGATTGAGTCTTCCCTCTCGTCGAAGTTCAGCACGCCGTGTCATTTCCGCCTGAACCTCATAGAACAGCTCTCTCGGTATTATTGCAGGATGGTCGTCTCGCACATAGTACTGTGGCATATGGTCAACGTTCTTTACTCTTTTCTTTTGGAGCGTATCAATCGTTACCGTCTTCTGTAGCAGGGCATCACCTATATATTTCTCATTTGACAGGATCTGTTGGATATTCGTCCCCTGCCATTTTGTATTTCCTGCACCATTTCTGATACCATCCCGGCCAAGGCCCTTTGCAATGCTGATCGTGCTTCCTCCTTCAAGATACTCCCGATAGATGCGTTTTACGATCTCTGCCTCTTCTGGTACAATTTCCAGCTTTCCATCCTCTCCCTTGGTGTATCCAAGGAAGCGATTGTAGTTTACATTTACTTTTCCCTTTTGGAATCTGTACTGATAGCCCAGTTTAACATTCTGTGATAAGGATTCACTTTCCTGCTGTGCCAGCGATGAAAGGATGGTCAAAAGGACCTCACCATTCGCGTCGAGCGTGTTGATGCCTTCCTTCTCAAAATAAATACCAATGTTCTTTGCCCTGAGCTTTCGTACTGTCTGCAGGCAATCAACCGTGTTTCTGGCGAATCGGCTGATCGACTTCGTGCGAATCATATCGATCTTACCGGCCAGCGCGTCATCAATCATCTGATTAAATTGTTCACGCTTCTTGGTGTTGGTGGCACTAATACCGTCGTCTGCATAAATCCCAGCTGACACCCATGCCGGATTCTTCTGCAGTTCCTCCTCAAAATGTTTCAGTTGGGCATCGTAGCTTTCCTCCTGTTCGTCGGAATCTGTGGAAACCCTGCAATATGCCGCTACGTGGATTTTTTTCTCATTGTTCCTTACCACCTGATTCCCGATCTTCTTTCTGGCAGGGATGATAATAACCTCTGGAGTGCTTGCCATTATTCTTTCACCTCAATTCTTTCATATACATAGGTCGCCCTCGCAACTGGATCCGTTGGAAGTTCTTCGTCCTTGTAATCCAAAAAGCGGAACCTTGTTCCAGGCTTTATATCTGTGTTCTTGCTGGCAGGCCTCTTTTTCTTCTGTCGCTTTGTCTGAACCTCTTCGAACGTATTGTCATCAATGATTTCCGGATAGAACTCATCACCTTTGTATTTTGGATTCGCGAGCATAAGAGACATGAAAGGATGGTTCTTCTGAATCCCGGAATCTCTGAGCGCCTGCGTTAAATTACCGTGCTTTCTGAATGAATCAAAAGCAGCCCTCACCCGCTCTGCCTCTCGGGGCTCAATAACTGCCTCCCCATTTTCAATCCGATAACCATAAAGTACTGATCTCATTGCAATTCCTCCTTCAGCTCGAGTCCGCAGCTTAGCCGGAACCCGATCATATTTCTCGAGTACACAGCGATCTCGTCAACAAACTCCAAGAATGCATTCTCGTCCATCTCTTTTGTGATGTTGTGTTCTCTCAAGTATTTGAGAAGTCGTCCCGCCTCGGTAATGTATTTGTAATTATTGGAAACGGCCAGCGTCAGCGAAGTCTTTTTCGATCCGAGGTCATTCTTTTTATCATTCAAGTCGGCGAGCTCTTTCTGGCAGGTTGAAGTGTCGAGAACTCCATCAGCTGCAAGCTGCATAATGGCGGCCTGCTGCTTAAGGAGAGCCGAATACGCAGCATCGATCTCAGCGATTTCTTTATCCGCGTTCTCTGTATCGAGGTTTTCAAGATTTTTAATGTAGGGCTCCAGCACCTGACGTCGTGCAAAGATGAGCTTATTCATCATCGTCGTAAACGCTGCTCGGATCTTACTGTCTTCTAGCACCTTGAGCGGGCACTTATCTTTATCTCGAATGTGAGTAGGACAAGCCCATGCATCATAAAGTCCACTCTTTCTGCCGCTGCGCACAACATGCTTCAGGTGAGCTCCACAATGCAGGCATATCATTTTTCCAGTAAAAAGATGATTAGATTGATAGAAGCCGGTTCTATCCTGAATTTTTCTCTCCTTCTTCCTTTGCCCAATCAGGTGCTGTACTTTTTCAAAATTCTCCCGGGTGATGATCGGCTCATGCGTATTCTTCAGATAGTATTGTTCTACCTCACCGTGATTGTAATGATGATTGTATTCTTCATCCGTGAAGGTCTTCATGTAGAGCGTGTCTCCGATATACCGCTCATTATGAAGCATGCCTCGTATGTTAGATGCGTTCCACATTTTCCCATTTCTAGGGGTCTTGATTCCGAGTTCATTCAGCTTCTTGGCAATTTTATAGGATCCCATGCCGTCGAGAGCCATGCAAAAGACCATCCTTACTATCTCTGCCTGCTCCTTATTGACGACCAACTTCCCGTCATCGATGTCGTACCCGTAAGGAGGGGTCCCCTGTTTATAGGTGCCACTCTTCATTCGGACTCTGATTCCCCATTTTTCGTTTGTGGAAATGCTCCTCGACTCGCTCTCTGCAAGGCTGCTCATAACTGCCAGCAGGAACTCGCTGCCCATCGTCTGTGTGTTGATGTTCTCCTTTTCAAAGTAGATTCCTACACCGCAGGCTGAAAGCTCCCGTGTCATATTCAGACAGTCGATCTTGTTCCGACTGAATCTTGAGATGCTTTTTGTCAGAATAAAATCGATCTTGCCCTGCCGTGCATCTTCAAGCATCTTTGTCAGCGCCTCTCTTCTCTCAGTCGAGGTGCCGCTGACTGCTTCGTCGTAATAAAGTCCGGCGAACTCCCACGCGGGGTTGCTTTTGATATAGTCCTCGTAGTGTTCCCTTTGTGCCGTCAAGCTTTCTTCCTGTTCAGCGGAGCCTGTTGAAACTCTGCAGTAAGCAGCCACCTTCAGTTTTTTCTTATTGTCCTTCTTCGAAGGATCGATCGTAATTATCGTTGCCACTGTCTCGGCCTCCTTTCTGTACGTGACATATTGGCTCTGATAGGCGGTGATATCAACGAAGATCCGGCAATAAAGCGGCATAAATCGGGATATATTTTGCACGAAAGTGATGCTCACATTTGGCATATTCCTTGTCGGTAATATCTCCATTGTCTCTGAGTTCATCAAGAAGTTTGACCGCAAGATGGTAACAATAATCATTGCGGTAGTCATCGAGTGTTCTCTCTGGCGGTGTCATATCAATCGGGAGGTGTCCGCATCCAAGCTCAACAACATTATTCTTTTCATTATCCATACTGCCTCTGTCCTCCTCGTAACTATGGCAGGACTATTCCTGCAATCGTATACGGACACAAAGGCAGCATTTTTGTGTTCAGAGGCGGGGAAAATTAGCTGAAAAAGCTGGAAATCAAATAAAAAAAAATGCCTATGCATAAAGCACAGGCATTAATCTTATGACCTTATAAAAAAACAGTTAATTCAGGTTTCAGAAAGTTTATTCTACAATTAATAAAGCACATGAAGAAGAATAAACATTCTAGAAAAAAGCTCAAAGAATAAAAAGATATCAAGTGGACTCCTGATATGCTGAAAAAGAAGAATTGCACAATTTCATTTAAGCATCCTTACCGGGTGCTTTTCATTTTACACAGTTGTCCGATTTAAACCTTCTTGATGCTGCTCCGTTTGACTGCCGCCGTGACTGTCCCGTTGACACCAATGACTACCCGATTACCAGTGATTTCCATCACCGTATAGGTGTCATACCAGACAGTGAAGCGTCTGCCATCATAGGTCACAGGATGAATAACTTTTACCTGGTCACCGACAGAAAGATTATCACCAGCGAAAGGAGCATTCCCTCCACCAGATACTTTGGTAAGGTTAGCTGCATTAACTGCCGCTGTCACCTGACCGCCGATGCCAATCACAACCCGGTCACCTGACACTTCCATCACGGAGTATTCGTTGTACCAAAGTTTGAAAGGTACTCCATCATAGGTCACTGCATTGGTAACCTGAACAACATCGCCAACGGCAAATCCGGAACTTACTGGCTGTGATGGTGCAGGAGAAGATGCTGGTGTAATCTGCACCGGTTTACTTCCCTTGCCATAACCATTGAAGCCTCCGGCAGTGATGACGGAAGGATAATCCTGATAGGAAATATCCAGATCCACATTGCCATTAATACCGGAAATTCTGCCGGAAGATGAATACTGCCAGATTCCGTATGCTCCGCCATAGGTGCACTTTGAAGCATACTGGGCTACCCAGTGCGTGAAAGACGTGAGTCTGGAATCATCCATCCTGTCGCGGAATCCGGAATAGGTAGATCCATAGATGCCAGCAAAGTATCCTGCCGCCTCAAGTGCCCGACAGAATGCGATCGTTGCCTCTGTAATTCCTGCTTTTGCAGATACAGGCTGTGCTTCGTTATCCATGAAGACTGGATATTCAAGCTGCTTGCCCTTAAGCTGCGCAAGAAACCTCTGGGCGTCAGCTTCACCATCCTCTGCCGATGTGCAGGCAGGTCCTACAAAGTAGTATGCCCCGACAGCAATTCCATTTGCTTTTGCTTCCCGGTAGTTCTCCTCCCATCTGGGGTCCGTATAAAAGCCAGCGTCCGATCCGCCCGCCTTGATGATCGCAAACTGGATGCCCGCCGCTTTTACCTTTGCCCAGTCAATGTCTCCCTGCCAGTGGCTGACGTCAATTCCTCTGAATTCACTCATGTGTTTCTCCTCCTTCATTCCAACAAGAAAAGCCCTCCGGGTTTTGAAACCCGAAGAGCCGTGAATTACAGTGCTCCATTAACGGATGGAGCAGCCGAGATACGAGGATCACCTCCTCTCACGCATCTGTCTTTGTGAGCTGCTTGTAGATCTGGTTTACACCAGTCGCTGCAAGACCGGACACGATGCCGACAGCAAGGGCATTGATGACATCCTTTGCCGGGAAGTCTGGCATCAGGTAAAGTCCTGCAATACCAAGCACCGCACCGACGCATCCACAGATCACAGGGATCAGCTCGTCCTTTATGGAGCCAGCTGCCTTACAGCCAATACCGACCAGATACGCGATTACCGTGATCGCTGCCACACTTGCAATTCCAAAGTCCATAAGTCATTCCTCCTTCTTTTTATTTCTGTCTGCCGTAAGCGGCAGTTCCAGACATTTCTTGTACAGGGACTCCCCCGTACCATTCCCGCCGAGCGCCTTGTATGGCTTGTACAGGTACTCGAGGTTGCTCCGGTCCTCCGGAGAGCACCATCCCCGGGTAATAAAAAAGCTGCAGGCCTGATAAATACGGTCATGCAGCAATGCCATCATTCCTTCTTTGATTTCGTCATTCTCCTGCTTTCTCCGAAGCAACGTCCGCCACAGCCATGTGATGACGGCAATGATCAGCGCGAACAGCTCCTGAATCCAGTAGTGCAAAATAAAATCGATCAATGGAATCACCTCCCTTCTTTAATCTTCCACATACACCATGAGGTACTTGTACTTGAGCGTTGCCTGGTTATAAGCCATCAGAGTTGTCTCATCGTTAGCAACACCATCGGCAAACTTGAAATGCCCGATCTGATCCGCATCTGGATAGCTTCTTGTTCCGTTATCTTCGCTATCTATGATGCACTTTCCTGTTGTGGCATAGAACCGGAATCCGTTATAGGTATCCATGTCCGTTGACAGGGTTCCGTCCGAAAGCTGTACTTCCACGACTTTCAGGCGGATATCCGGATCACTCTTCATGATTGAGGATCTCTTCAAATGCACAGCGCTGTTTGCGGGATAGGTAATGAATCCCCTCCCGTCATCCACATCCAGCGCAAGCTTTGTCACAGCAGCGACGTTCTTGATGTGATCGAAGGAGGGCTTGCTTACCTCCGTGACGTCACTGGAAGATCCTCCAGATCCGGATGCCGGAAGAGTCAGCACCTGTTTGGTTCCTTCCGAGGAGCGGATGGTGAGTTTTCCGTCACTTAGCTCAAAGGTGTAGGTCGTATCCGTAAAGACGGCTCCTTCCGGGACATCGGATTTTACGGTATGCCCGCCGAGGGCTTCTGTATTTGCCTTCACCGCAGCCTTAACCTCAGAGTCGTCATAGGCGGTATCCGTAAAGACCGCATTCTCAGGTACGTCACAGGCCACCGTGTGTCCGTTCACCTTTGCGGCATTGTCCACAACTCCGTCTCCGTCTTTATCAAACTCCGCTACTTGTCTCACCTCATCAATCAGCTGGTTCCCTGCCTCGCAGAGCCGCTTGATCACCTTGTGTGCTCCACCATACTTGATCTTCTTAATCGACATTGAAGTACGCCTCCTCCCGCTTCTGCGCGCCGGTGTTCCGCGAGACATACCGCTCGAGATCGGTGAGAATCTGATCCGTTGTATTGAGGCGGTCCACCAGTTTGTAACTGTCGATATACGGATCAAAGTAGGAAAGATTCTCCGGCTCGATAAACGAGGTATCCTGCATGTCATGAATGCACTTCCGGCACAGCCTCGTGGCTGCCCTCTCTTCTTCCCGGCTTGTGGCAAACCAGTGTGCATCATGCCATTTGCAGTTCCAGTAGCAGTCCGTGTTCGGAATCAGGATATAGCGGTACTTCTTTGGCAGATTCCTCATCGCATCGAGGTGGCGGGAGAACCAGTAGAACAGCACGATGTGGTCGTACATGGAGAGATCCCGGCTCTGGATGTCTGCCGCTGTAAGAGTGCTTGTGATCGAAAGTGTGACCGAGATCTCCGGATGTCGGCTCTTTGCGGCAATCGCCAGCGCATCCTCGCTGATCGTGAAGATCCGAATGCCATGGTTGTAATACTTCTCCAGAGCGTCCAGTGTCGCATCTCTTTGCATCAGCACGCAGAGTGGAAGCCCCAACTGCTGCAGGCATTTCAGGCGAAGGACATACTCCTCATAAGTTTTGGGATACTCCTCTCTGGTCTCGATGTCCTGTCTCGTGCTCACGGCATCCTCCTTCCATGCCGGAAGGTAAATGCAGCGAATGTACGAAAAAAGCTCCCGTTTTCGCGAGAGCTTCGGAATAAAGTCATAGGAAAAGTTGTAAGGGAGTTCATACTGCTTCTTCATGCGTCCTCCTTATCGGTCAGCGTGTACGTGATTTTCATGGTCTGCGAGGCGTTCTTTGTGATTGGAGACGACAGGTTGTTGATCGTGCCAAGATAGGCGCATCGGAGTGCGGTGCGGATCCGATCGTTGTCGTAATACCCGTCGTAGTGATAGGTTGCGAGGAGTTTCCCATCAGAATGAAGGATCGGTGGAATCTCGATTGCAGCTCCGTCAACCGCCTCCTCAGAGTGAGAAGCATCCGGGTAAAGAAAACCAGTCTTGTAGCAGCTGTTCCCGTCCTTCTGGTATCGATACTGGTACTGAACGCCTCCGTTATAGAGCATCGGCGCCATTCTATCGAAGGTTCCGCTGTTATCAAAGGTAAAGATCTTGATGTCCACCGGATTGGACAGGTTCACGATGTAGATACTGTGCTCGTCATAAGATTTGGCATAGAGATATCCCTTGTTGACCACAATCGAATAATCACTTCGTGAAGCCAGATGTACTCCGGCTAATGTGATCACTTCCTCCGGCTGTTTCTCAAAAGAAAGATCGGACATCTTGTACTTCGTGAGATACAGCTTCGCATCGTCCTTCTCGTTTCCCTCATCGTAATAATAGTTGTAGTAGGTGTTCCCGTAAGAGGTGTAGCTGCTGATCCGGTTGTTCTGCGTGATGAGGTAAAGGTAGCCGTCCGTGCCGGGCATCCAGTATTTTGCCGGGCCGATATTGCTAAAGTTCTGGTAATCCGGAAGCTTAAGCGTCGTCACCGTTTCATACGGGAGAGTAAAGGAACCATAGGTCTGGTCTGCGACCTTCACCGCATAGGGATCAAATCTTCCGCGCTGCACCGTCACACCATCCGAATTCAGCCAGTACACAAACCCATCCTTTACGAGGAAGGGTCTTCCGTTATGCTCTTTGTTCTCGATGGTATCCATGTCACAGTAGAAGTCCCCGCAGACCTGTCTCTGGAAGGGATTCACCCCGGCGTAGGCACTCGTCAGGGCAACCGACTGGATGGTTCCGTTTGCCTGTGCGGTGCCAAAGTCCCAGACGGAAACATAGCCGGTATCCGTTTTATGTGTCTCGATCGCATTTAGAGATCCCCGCATCGCATCATCCGTGTTGGTATCCCGGGAAGCGTAACCCACAAGCTTTGCATCCGTCGGGAAGTTCGTATTGTTCACGTCCTCAGCGAGTTTTCCATCAAAAAGCAGGATGCCACCGAGCGCATTCTTTGCGATGGGAAAGACGTTATTATTCATCGGTCTGCCCATCATGGTCTGGAAGGCAATCAGCTCCTGCACGGCATTGGTGACAAGATTGTCCTTCTCATATTGAAATTCGCGCTCTCCGGTATCCGCATTAAAAAGCTCGATTTTGGTATGTCCTTTGATCATTCTTTCACCTCTTTCGTAAAGATCTGGATGTCCGTAAGTGTTCCTTTCTCGTGGATGATTGCCTTCAGCTGAATGGAACCATTGAGTTTTTCTGCCCACTGCTTTTTGGTGATCTCCTTCATCGCCGGAGCAAACATGCCATAGGATTCCTTTGTGGTGTCCGGCGTGATCCAGCCATTGGCGTATTCCCACCAAGTACTGCCGTGATCGAAGGAGGCGAGGAAGTTCACATTATTGCTGTCACAGTTCGAAGTAATGGAAAGGATCTGATCTGCTTCACAAGCCTTTGTCACAAGTTCCGCTATGGTCACACCATCTTTTAACTTCCATGCGCCATCCTTCACCTCAATCTCATCGTTGCTGTAGGTGACGGTATCGAGATGCTCCGTATCAAACCGGTGCAGGAACTTCACCGTACCGATGGCCCCAGCGATCGGCTGCAGCACACTGGATAACTGCATGGATGGAACGATGTCGGAATAACCTGCGGTTTCAGGCGAGAGCAGGCCAACGGTTACTGAGGCATCAAAACTGCGATACACCGGAAATAGGTTCATCTCCGGAACCGTATCGTAAACGGAAATGGTGCCATCCCACGCACCGCTTCCTGCGAGTCCCTGTCCTGCCATGTAAGCTCTTGCATCTCCACGTGCGATGTGGCAGCTGCCACCGGCCATTGAGAGCCAAACTTCAAAGTTCCCGGTAAGATTTGCTGTACTGTTCCATGTAAAAAGAAGATGCAGGAGGTGCGTCCCATCTGGCAACATTTCCACCGGGACATAATCCTTGACCTCCTCCCCGTTCAGGTAGTACGTAACGACCATCACCGCATCGGTATCCGATATTATTTCTTCCGCTTCTGTCTCTGTCGTGTCGAGCGTCAGCTTGATCTCCGCGTGGAAGTCGATGTGGGTATCCTTCACCGTGACATAGCGGATATCAATGATCTTGGCTTTTGCTGTATCCGCGATGTCGTAATCAGCGGCGTTCTGGTAATCGTAGTAGCGAATATAGTCCTGATTCTCATTGGAGGACAAGATGCCCTGCAGGTTCTTGTCCGTCTTGGACTTTGCCGATGCCAGCGCCGGGTCCTGCCCCACGCCCTGCATCGTGAAGGACTTGTTGTAGTTGAACGCGTACTTCGTCATGCAGAAGAGCTTGTCCTTGTCGGCAAGGCCGTCGGTAAAGCGAAACACGTCCATGAGATCATAGGCGGGATTCCCGATCAGCTCCGCCTTAAACGGCACGTAGTCAACCTTCGAAAGTGCGGTGAGGATTGCCCTTCTCTGTGCGTCCTTTTTCTCCTCCACACCATACTGGAGGAAGGGATCCGAGCCGATGTTGTAGGTAAGGCCGTCATCCGTATCGAGGGCATAGTAGGATGTGCTCTTCGCATCGATATTCACAACGGAGAGGCCGGTGTATCTGGTTGAGAAATCGGAGAACTCACATCCGGTAAAACGATGTTCGGTGTCGATCTCATCAACCACAGTCTGACCATAAGATTTGACATAGATCTTCCCATCCCGTCCGGCGTAAACATTCGCAGCTATCGATGCAGCAACCCACGAAACAAAGTCCCGCCAGGTTTCGATATCGGATTCGCTGTAAAGGGAAAGCTCATCAGAGCCGTTTGCCATTGCTGCGAACGCTTCACTGGAAGTTCCAAGGGAAAGCCCGCAGGCTGTACAAGCTGTCAGCATCAGGTTGTAGGCGGTACCGTTGATGGACGTGACGGAGCAGTTTTGATCGAACTTTGCCATGTGATCATATGCCTTGATCACCACACCGGAAGCGGTATGCTTTGCAGAGTCTATGGTGAACACGCCAAGCGGCACATCCTCGAAGCTTCCGTCTGCAAGCCGCATTCCGAAAACCGGTGCGATTTCCTGGTCCTTCCAACTGTACCGAGGGATCTTCAGGTTCATGAGCGTCACATCCAGTTCCCCAATGTAGACCTGTCCGATCTGGACGGAGGAATCATCCGAGCACTGGTTCGTGATGGAGAAGGATCCGGATAGGATGTTGTCATCCGTAAAGGACACCCTCCCGACTTTTCCGGTCATCCGGAATCTCTGCACCGGCTGCTTCATGGCAGCCTTGTATTGTTCACTTACGGCGTACATGAAGCGCCTCCTTCCTTAAAATTCCAGCAGGTCAAAACTCACGGTATAGAGTCCGTTCGTCACGGACAGCTTTTCACTGTTTTTTTCCGGTCCGGTCTTAAAGTTTCTAATCCGCATCGTCCTTGTTTTGTAGTCCTGTGTCTTTAAGTCATAGAGCCTTACCGCGATGCTATCTTTATCGCGAAAGGCGGCAAAGGCAGCCGCCCACTTGTCAGAACACTGAAAAGAGGCAGAGACAGTCAGCTTATCGTATCTTGTCACGATGATCTGATCCGTTCCCGCCTCTGTGGTATTCTTGCTTTCCACGACCTCGTAGCTCTCGTCCCATTTCACTGGCCAGAAGAGCTTCGTATCATCAAAGTAGATTGGAAAATCCTTCTTTAACATCATCTGCCCCCCGACCTGTAGTTTGTCCTTTGGGTGGCCTTCACCACCAGCTCGTCAATGCGTTCCTGCCCGATATAGACGGGGATTACGATGGTCTGAGCGCTGCCTCCGCCAGCAGCGAGGACAGCGTTCGTCACAAGGGACGAGAGACGGTCCGTTCCCACGATTGCTTCCTCACCGGCTTCACCGCCGCCTAAGAGACTTCCTCCGGCTGCTCCGAAGATTGTAGGACTTTGGAGGATATAAGGCTCGTCCATAGCTTTTTTATACCAGCTGACAGAGAGATGGGGAACGGAAGGCGGCTTAAGTGAGAGCTGTCCGCTGATGGAAAAATGCGGGAGCTTGATCTTCGGAAAACTCAGATGGCATCCGGCAAAGAAGTTCTTGATCCGATCAAGTCCTCCGCTTACCACGGACTTTGCGTGATCCATAGCCCCTGAAAAAGCAGATTTTACTCCTGACATCTTGCCCTGAATAGCGGAGAGAATAATGCCCAGCCTTCCTCCGGTTACCTGATTCATTACATCAAAGCCCGCTTTCCAGATGGACTTGTAGCCTTCCATCGCCGTGCTGATCACACCCTTGATGCCGCCTCCGTGCTGGGCAACGCTTGACTTTATCGCGCTCCATGCCGTAGTAGTATTGGTCTTTACAGTATTCCATGCATTCGAGATATTTGTCTTTATCCCGTTGAATACGCTGGATGCGCCTGTTTTCATGCCGTTCCAGACAGTCGATACGCCGGTCTTTATTCCGTTCCACGCTGTGGTTGTCACAGTCTTTATTCCATTCCAGAGCCCGGTGAAGAAGTTTCCGAGGTCTGTTCCTACCGCCTTTACGCCGTTACAGACGCCTTCCCAGACTCCCTTAAACCAGTTGGATATTGCTCCCCAGTTCTTTATGATCGCAATGACAGCCACCACGGCAGCAACTACGGCGGCGATGATGCCGATCATCGGAAGTAAGCCCACAGAGCTGAATGCTGTCATTGCGCCGGAGAGTCCTCCGAGATGCGTCATGACCTTACCAATGCCTGAGGTAATCGTGCCGATCGAGCTTGTCACTTTGCCAATGCCTACCAGGACAGGCCCTACGGCTGCAGCAACAAGGGCTGCCTTTATGATAAACTGCTGCATTGGCGCAGGCAGCTTTTCCCAGAAGCCTGCGAACTGCTTTAAGGCGGCTGCCGCCTGCTGAAGCATCGGAGCAAGGACAGCGGAGAGGGAGTTTCCGATCTCAGCTCCCGTAATTTTAAGCTGATTAAGCGTGGTCTGGAACTTATCAATCGGGTCTAGGGTATCATCGAATGTCTTTGATACGTTTTCGGAGAAGGAACTCATATCGGAGGAGAAACCGTCAAGGGAGAGCTTTCCGGTTTGCATGGCGTTGTAGATGGAAGCGCCGGCCTTGGATCCGAACAGATCGTAGGCGGCCTGAAGCTTCTCTGTATCGCTCTTGTTCGAGTGCATGGTATTCGAGAAGTCTTTTAAGGCCTGGTCAAGGGTCTGCCCGTTCCCCGCGGCTTCCTTCATGGCTTTCTTCATACCTGCCATCGCGACTCCTACATCCAGTCCGGACATCTCGACATTCCCGAGAAACTGGGCAGACTGAGTGGCGTTAAGCCCCATTGACTGGAGTTGTGCGGCGTTCTGCGAGAGATCCTGCGAGAGAGTATCCATCGAAAGACCGGTAGCCTGACCGACAGAGTTTAAGACATCAAGCATACCGCCCGCCTCGGAGGCATCCATTCCGAAGGCGTTAAGTACCGAGGAGACGTTATCGATGGAGGTCGATACGTCCGTGTCATTTAAAGAAGCAAACTCTACAAACTGCTGGGAGAGATTCTTAAGTTTCTCCCCGGTAAGGCCGAATCTGGTATTTACTTCGCCGATCGCGGAACCTGCCGTAGCAAAGTCGGTAGGAATGGATGTCGCGATATCGTTTGCCGCATCCTGCATTTCCTTTAATGCCTTGCCGCTTGCTCCGGTCTTTTGCGTTACGATATCAGCTCCCTCATCCACTTCCTTAAAAGCGGCAAGAGAGGCCGCGCCGACAGCGGCAATCGGAGCGGTCACATGGGTGGAAAGTGAAGTGCCGACACCTGTGATCTTGTCACCGACGTCCTTCATCTTTTGCCCGGCCTGCTGGAGCTGGACACCTGCCACAGATCCGACATCCTTGAACTCAGATTTCAGCTTCTCAAGAGACTGCTTGGTGTTCTCGATCTCACGGGTCAGGGCTTCTTGCTGCTTGATGGTCTCCTCAGCCTGCGGCCCTTGCTGCAGCTGTTTTAAGGCATCCTGTTCTTCCTTGAGTTTCTCTTTTGTGTCGGAGATCGCTTCAGAGAGATACTTCTGCTTCTGGACGAGAAGGTCAGCGTTGCCGGGATCAAGCTTTAAGAGCTTGTTTACATCCCTAAGCTGATCCTGCGTCTGGCGGATGGACTTGTTTACATTCTTTAAGGCATCGGACAGCTTTGTTGTATCGCCGCCGATCTCTACTGTGATTCCTTTTATACGGTCAGCCATCGCTGTCCTCCTTTCTGAAAAATGGCATCAAAAAACCGGAGCACTACGATGGGGTAGTGTTCCGGTGATAGAACCGCTATGTTTATACGAATTTGAATTCATAGGCGCATGGTTTTGCACCTAAAATTTATGCTAGATCATTTTGCGCTTTTTATTGTTACACTATCTGCAAATGGTAAAATAAAACTGTAAATGCCTATGCCGTTATGCTATGAGCATAGTACATAGCATAACGGCTTCTCTTTCGTTGAGCTGGCAAGGAGGGTGAATATGTCTTTATCCATACAAGAGCGATTAAAAGACCTACGTGTGGAGCGTGGCTTGACGCTGGGGCAGCTTGCGGAGCAGACCGGGCTTTCCAAGTCTGCGCTGGGCAGTTACGAAACGGAAGACTTCAAGGACATCAGCCACTATGCCCTTATCCGGCTGGCGAAGTTTTACGGTGTGACCGCTGATTATCTGCTGGGGCTGTCTGAAATGAAAAATCACCCAAACGCCGATCTTGCAGACCTGCGTTTGAGTGATGAAATGATTGACCTGCTGAAAAGCGGGAGGATAGACAATACCCTGCTGTGTGAGCTGGCGGCGCACCCGGATTTCCCCCGGCTGATGGCTGACCTTGAAATCTATGTGAACGGAACGGCACTGAAACAGGCGCAGGGTGCAAACGCCATAGTGGACACGATGAGCGCAACTGTTATAAAAAAGCATAATCCTGGCATGAGTGATACGCAGTTAAGACAGCTTATCACCGCCCATATTGATGAGGACGAGTTTTGCCGCTATGTGATACAACGGGACATAAACGGGATTGCCCTTGCTCTGCGGGAAACACACAAGGACGATTTTTTCAGCGTCCCAGAGGATAACCCGCTAAAAGAAATGCTGGAAACTGCTGGTGAAATCGTCAGCCAGGACAGCGACACGGAACAAGCGTACTTGGCGTTTATCTGCAAACGGCTCAAGCTGAATTTTAGGAAGCTGTCAGTAGAAGAACGGAAGTGGCTGAAAAAGATTGCGGAAAAATCCGACTTGCTGAAGAATCCAAAACCGCAGAGAGGACGAAGATAAAAAATGCCTGAACGGCGGTTCTGGTTTTTCAGAACCACCATCCAGGCATTTTGTTTAGTAATAGAAAAAGGTGCAGTTGATTATTGCGTATTGTCAATCTCTCTCAAACCGGGTAGTAAAAATACGGCAAGCGCAACGATGATAATGCCAATTCCGCAAATGACAAACCATTTCTCAACTCCCAGCCGCTCCGCCAGAGGCCCGGAAATGACAAGGCCAAACGGCATGGCGAGGGAAGCGGCGCTTGTCAGTAGAGAAAAAACTCTCCCCAGATATTCTGGTTTGACCGTTTCTTGAAAAATCGCATTTTGCACACCGTAAAATGGAGCGGAAATTCCCATAACAGTACAGCACACAACAAAGACAAGAAATGCGTCTGGCGGCAAAAGCCCGGAGAGCATATTGCTAACGCCCATCAGGAGAACGGAAAGACCGATGGTGTACCGCCGTTTCTTAAAACCGCCCCAAATGCTCAGAATGACTCCGCCAAGCAGCATACCAACCGCAAAAGCAATTTCAGCGGCAGAGGCATGGGCCGGTGTTCCTTTGAAGTATGACATACAGATGAGAGGAAAAAGCGTACTGATTGGCATATAAAAGAACATATAAATTACACCAATCCAGAGCAGAGCAAAGAGGCCCCTGTTTTGCTTTAATACCACATACCCCTCTTTCATATCCTGTAAAAACTGTTGTCTTTTCGTTTCTGGACATAGTTCAGGCGTTGGTATGGACGAAATCGCAACAGTCACACAGGCAAGGATTGCACCCACAATATCTAACAATATAATTGCATTAAGAGGCCAAACAGCATATAAAAACGCTGCGGCAGCTGGACTGATAATCGCACTTACTGCTTGCATGGTCTGCGTGTAACCAGCGCATTTTGTAAGTTCCTCTTTTGGCACAATCATAGGTGTTGCTGCGCTGAATGCTGGAGAATGAAAAGCAGTTCCCGCACTTCGGATTAACAGGACAACCATAATAGACCATACGGGCAATTCCATGTAAAACGCCACCAGCGCCAGAATACCGCCAGCGGCGGCAATTATCAAATCCGCACCAATCATTACGCTTTTACGGCTGTGCCGGTCAACAAAAGCACCTGCAAACGGGCCTAAACAGGCTTGCGGCAAAAATCCAATCAGTGTTGCCGCCGTCAATATGATTGCAGAATTAGTTTTCGCAACCAAATAAAAGATAATGGCCATTTGCAAAATACCGCTGCTAATAAAGGATATTGCTTGTCCGGCAAGAAGTGTAAAATAAGTTTTTCTCCATGAATTGTTGTTTTGGGTCATAATGCGAACCTCCTTTTTTATTGCATTGTTCCTTTGTTTCTGCAATAAAAAGCAGGCGTTGTCCCACAGAGAGGGCAGACGCCTGCATAACAACAAAGCACGAAAAAACACCACGATACAGTTCAAAGACTGCTCGTGTCAAACCTACGTGTTCCTTTGCATACGCACGCAAAAAAAGCCCACCATCATGTGGAAAGGTACTTCTACTTTTTATTGCTTATTAGCGTACACAAATTAACACACGTAAGCCTCCTTCCAATCTCAAATTGTCGCACAGTATAACACACATCCGATAGACTTGTCAACCATTTTTAACCTTGTTTTCCATCTTGTTTTTCCATCTCTTACGGGCAGTAGCAAAGCCAGGCGAGCCAGTCAACGGTCAAGATGAACGGCGCTTTCAGCGCCGCCGTTGACAGTCTCGCCCGTCTTTGCTAATGGGTAATCAAGGCGGGAAAGCCATTTTAGGGCTTTCCCGCCCATTTCAATTTTGGGAGAAGAAAGGCCCCAAAATGAACGAGTGCGGCCAAACACTTTTAGGGATTGGCCACCTTGTCCACCCATCCAGCGGGGCGGCGGGGAACGGTCAAGGCCGGGCGTCAGCCCATTCATTTCAGCCTTGACGGTTTCCTGCCGTCCTGCTACTTTTCCCGGAGTGTGGCCACACATCTGGTCACGGTGTCCAGAGCTTTGGGACTTTTTGTCCCATAGGCCGGGGGCGGAGGACGAGGGACGGGGGCTTTCATAATACGCCCTGTCTGCTGCTGAAATCAGCCCTTTGTTTCCGGCTTACCAGCCCCAAACAAAGCCCTGCTTTCCTGCCGCGTCAAATGCCCTTGCCCTCCCCGGCGGCAACGGTATTTTCAGGGCAACGCCGACAGAGCGTATAACACACTACACTTTGCTCCGCAAAGTCGTGTGCCAAATGGGGCGCTGCCCCCTTTGGAAACCCCCGCAACAAACAGGTGCTATGCACCCAGCCGGGAGCATAGCGCCGTTTGTTGTCAGCAGCCCGTTTCACGGTCTGCGTGTAGTTCCTTGTAAACTGACCTAAACCATAGTTATAAAAATCATAAACTACGGATCAAAAAACGGGTGCCTGCTTCAGATGCATGTAAAATAATCAATCGCTAATATGGTAGCATTATTTAATAGATAGATCGAAGAAGTTGCTCTCCACCTAAGGCTTGATTAGGTTGTAAGCACAACTTATTGAACCATTTGGTATTGAATAATCCATGAATCAGCAATGTTCTTAATGGATGTTGCTTTGACATTAATAACATCACCCTCTGAAACATTGGGATTTGTGCTTGATACAAAATTCAAATGTTCTCCAGCCCAAATATCATATCCATACGCAGAAGAAGGATCCAATTTATCTACTTTTATTGAAACTGTCTTTCCTGTTAAATCTGCTCCATTATTTAATTCAGCTTCGAAACTAGCGGCATCCGCATAATCGGCAACGAAGTCCGTCGAAGCAGATTTGTCTTCCGTTTTTTCTTTATCCGTTGTTTTCCCATCGTTTTTTTCTTTATCTTCTGTATCTGTGTCTTTATCTTTTTTCGCTTCTACAGAAGTTATAGTCTTTTTAGTAATTTCCGCATTTACAAATTTATATGAAATAAGCCAAGAGCCAAGTGTACTCTGTATTTTACTGACTTTTACTGTTGTAGTATTACCAGCTTTGACATTGGGATTTTTGCTGGAAATAAAATTCAAATGTTCTCCAGCCATTATGTTATAACCAAATGCAGAATTTGGTTCTACTTCCGAAACCTTAAACTGTACAATTTTACCAGTCAGATCCTCACCATTATTTAACGCCGTTTCAAAACACTTTGCATTTCCATAATCAACGGCTTCCTTTTTTTCTCCACAAGCAACCAATCCGATCATTAGCATTGCTGAAAGCATTACTATTGCGAGATTTTTAAGTCTTTTTATCATGTTTCCTCCTTATAGAAAATCAAGCTTTCGACCACGTCCTGAACAAAAAGTCATTTCTTCAAGCTAAAGCCAGATCCATCTGAGGTAGAAACTTCTTTGCCAAACACTACGAAGGATTCTCTTGTGATTTATCAACATTATGGTGGTCATCGCTATTGTTGTTTTCTTTTATGCTAACAGAAAAAAGGTTTAGTAACAATCGGAACAGCAGTTCGCGACGCTATTTACCAGTTATCCATATCCTCCTGTGTCGCCACCTCGCAGTAGTCGCCGTTCTCATCGTTATCAGATTCAGAAAGTACATCAAATACCATGCCTTCCTCGATCAGAGAAAGTTCTGAGATGGTAAAGCCCAACTGCTTACAGCGGAGTAGATAGACCGCTGTGTTTACTTCCCGGTCAGTTGGGCGTCCTCTTTTTTTGGTTCTGTCGTAGCCATGCGGTTTCCGAGGTAGACTGCCACGAAGGAATCAAGTTCCTCGATCAGGCTCATGCCGTCGAAGCCTGCCGCCCAGTGGATGAAGTCATCGAGAGAAAGCTGAGAGGTGGGCGTGCTTTCTGCCTGCGCATGCATGATGTAGGCGAGCTTCGCACCGACTAAGGTATCAAGGTTTGCACTAGAGAGATTGTTCATCGTAACCATCAGATCCTCATGGAATACCATCCGGTAGAGAATAGCGGTCGCACCGTTTGCTTCAAAGGAGAACGGCTTTATGCTGCCGTCCTCCAGAGTCATTTCGATTTCTTTTCTCATGGTTTACCCCTTACTTTCCTGATGTTGAAGTGCTGGAAGTGCTACTCGTCCCTCCTGAAGCAGTAGAGCCGCTTGCAGCCTTCTTCGCCGGGAGGTGGACGGAATCATACCAGCTCTTGTAGGTGGCTTCGTCCGTCTCGGAGGATGTGTCAGCCTTTACGATGTTTGCGTCGAGGTCCTTGTTGTAGATCGAGGATGCGTCGATCGTAAGGCTCTCGGTCTTGACGGATATCTTATCCTCCTTGGTCTGCGCTTCGATATCCGGACGGCTTGCCGTGCAGTTATAAAGCACATGGCGGATGGCTCTGGCATCGCCGACAAACTCAAAGAGCAGGGCGAAGGGAACAGGCTGTGCGTCCGCATTCTCCACGAACACGCCGTTTGCGTCCTTGATCTCGCCGAGGACATCTGTCTTGAAATCCTCCGGGACAAGGGCTGTTTCCAGATCGCCGTTGTAGCCGGTGTTGGAACTTGTCACGTAATACTTGATGTCATCTGCGTAGAACGGTTCCTGGCTTCCCTGTGCCGAGAACTTGATCGACACGGCACCGGGCCATGCCTTAGGCTTGCCGTAACTAACCGTCCCGTCTTCCGAGGAAGAAAGCAGGGCGTAGTGGACGTTTTTCAGGCCGTACCTCACCTTGTTTCTGTTACCCATAGATATGCCTCCTTAAGGTGTGATCTGATAAAGTGTTTCAAAAAATCTCTCGGATTCGATCCAGTTCCCGGACTTCAAGTAATAGACATCATGCCGTCTGAAGATATCCTCAATCCGTCCTTCTAACTCCGGATCTTTTTTGTCGGTGTAAAGCTCGACATTGATCTCCGGGAAAGCGGCATAGGAAATGTTATCCGCGCCAAATATCTCCTCCGATGGACTTAAGAAAATAAGAAAAGGCGGATCGGGAGACTCGCCCTCGGCAAAGTGGTCATAAGCGAGAGGAAGATTTGCTTCCTCAAGCATCGTTACGATCTCATCGTAGGTCATGAACCTCCTCCCTTCTCTAAAGCGTCTGTGATCTCATCCTCGAGTTCTTTTACCCCGTCCGCTTCCGCAACAGAGATGTGCGGGATTGCCGCGACTCTGCCTCCGCCACGCTTGGCATGGCCATGTTCCAGAAGATGGGTCAGCTGATACCTCCCGGCATGGACAGTCATCACGAGCTTCTCGGCGTTCTCATCGGTCTTTGTCACCTTCCAGGACTTCTTATACTTTCCGGTTCTCACAGGGGCTTTGCTCTGGATCTCTTTCTTTACATCTTTTGCCGTCTTCTCCACAGCCTCCTTCATGGAATCTGTAGAGAGGTTTTTATATTCCTCGAGTCCTTCCATGATGGCATCAGAGAGCTGCTCCGGCTTGATCTTCTCATTCATTTGCGCATCCTTTCACAGTGGAATTTCATGCACTTCCTGTGGTTTCCCATCAGGTTTACGTAGAGGATGTTGTAGGTCTTGTTTCCTGCCGTGATCCTCCATCCGTCCGATGTGACCGGATCCAGTACCCTGCACCAACGAACGGTAAAGTCGATCGTCTCCTTCGGTGTGGTAACGCCAGCCTCCGTGACCTCATTTCCGGAGCCGGATGCTGTCGCATAGCAGGAAAAGTAATCCTTGTAGGCATTCGTGTGGTTGCCGTATTTATCCGTTATCACAGAAAGCTTCTGGAAAGTAATCCGGAGATTTAAGTCTGCAATCCGCATCAGAACCTCTCCTCCCTGATTCCAAACAAAAGAGCACGGAGGGTGAGGATCAGACCGTGATGGTCTGCCTCCTCCCTGTGCTCGTAAAGATAAGCAACCGTATAAAGCTCCGCAGCCATCATCACAGGTTTTGAAGCATCCGGAATGTCAGGCTGACTCATCCTGCCGACATCCCGGACGAGTGAGTCAGCGGTCTTTATGAGACCCTCAATCAGCGCGTCCTCTTCGGAGCTATCCACCCTTAAATACTGTTTCACCTCATCCAGTGTCAGCATGACTTACAACCTCCTTTTATCAAGGCTTCGCATCCGTACCGCCAGCCTTCATGATCTGCACGGCCTCCGGAAGAACCAGAAGGCCATCGACACGCTCCTTGGCAACATACCCGATCATGCCGTTTCCCGCAAAGAGCTCACGAAGCTCCTGCATGGAACGACTGCCGCGATCGCCGATGTTGTAGTAGCTGTAGTCACCAAAGGCCATCACAGGCTTCCCGGCAGCAAGCTCCGGTGCAAAGGCGCTGGTGTGAACCGCATAGCCAAGAAGTCTGTCCGGCTCCCCTGCCTGATAGGACGGCTGCCAGATGTAGGCGCCGTTGTTGTCCTTAAGCTTCCGGAGAGCTGCAAGGGTCTGGTCGTTCATGATGAACGATGCCTTCTTCCGGTACGGACGCTTCAGGGCGTAGACCAGATCCAGCACATCATCGGTGCCAAGCTTGGTGCCGGTGAGGGTCTTTGCGACCGTGCCGCCATTGGTCTCATCAAAGAGACCGGTGGGCTTCCCCTTCCCATCGCCGTTCAGGAAAGCATCCTCCTCGGCATTGGCAATGGCGATTCCAAACTGAGTGGTGATGTAGCTTGCAAGGTCAAACATGGAGTCATACAGAAGCTCCTCGGTAACCTTCACCGCCACATGGAGCTTATGGGCGTCCATAATCTTCTGTCCAAACTTCGCGTCTGTGAACTGAAGCGCGCCACCCTCTTCGATCCATGCCGCGGTCGGCTTGGCTCCCGCGATGTTGATCTTATGCTCGCCGGAAGTGGTGATGTGGGTTGCAAGGCCCCGCATGATGTTCTCTTCATTCAGGACATCGATGAGGCGGTTGTCCCACTCCTCCGGAACGAGGTATCCGCCATCGGCATCCACACCCTCCTGCAGGATGTCGGAAACCTGATGGAAGTTCGTGCGCATGGCGGTCAGCATATCCTTGGCATACTGATCGGAAGCGCGTCCCTGCTTCTTCGGCTTATCACTGCCTGCGGAAGGCATGTTGGAAAGAGGAGAAGAAGTCGGCTGACTCAGCTGTGCCTCGATGGCAGCCTGACGGTTCAGGCGATCGATCTCCTTGGTGAGATCCGTGATCTCCTTTTCCATACGGTCATACGTTTCTCCATCTGCGGCAGAAAGGACGCCGTTCTCTCCCCTGTGTGCTTCGAGGAAGGCTTTTGCTGCCTCCCACGCTCTTGCTCTCTTTGCAATCAAATCCTGTACGTTCATTGTGTTCTCCTCCTCACATCACTTTGTGCAGCAGATTCAGGCGATCCATCAGAGCATCCACGCTCCGGCCCTTGTCTGCAGTATCCTTAGCGATCGGTGCTTCCGATGCCTTGTTTCTAACTTTGTAGTGTTCCTTCACCTTGTTGGTGAAGGCAGCCGCCATTTGACGACTGGAATAAAGAAAGCCTGCGGCAAGCAGATCTTTGTTCTTCTTGGGACCATCTGGTGCTTGCTCGGTTTTCTCTTCAGATTCCTCCGGATTCTCCTTGGCTGGATCGTCCTCTTCCGGTTTCTCTTCCTGCTCCCTGCGATAGAGATCCGGACGCTCCATCACACGGTCTGCAAAATGAAGCTCCACTGCCTTGTTCGCATCCATCCAGGTCTCATCGTCCATAAGCTTACTGAGCTTGTTCTTGGAGAGCCCGGTCTTCTTGACGTAGGCATTCAGGATCGAATCCTTCACGGAATCGAGCATCGAGATGGCCTGCGCAAGATCATCCTTATCCCCCATTGCCATCGTGGACGGATTGTGGATCATCAGCATGGAGACCGGAGAGACAAGAACCTCATCTCCTGCCATCGCAATGACCGATGCCGCTGATGCTGCAAGGCCGTCGATCTTCACGGTGACCTTCCCGGAATAAGATAAGAGCATGTTGTAGATCTGTGCCGCCGCCCAGACATCACCGCCCGGAGAGTTGATCCAGACCGTGATCGGTCCTTTCCCGGAATCAAGGTCAGACTTAAAAAGAGCTGGCGTGACGTCATCGTCAAACCAACTCTCCGAAGCAATGGTTCCGTTTAAAAACAGCGTGCGTGCGGCAAGATCCGGATCTTCTCCATCCGGTGCCTTGTTCCGCACCCACTTCCAAAACTTGTTCATACGTTCCTCCTTCCCCTTCTTAGGGGCTTTTTGTTTTCGGTATCTTCCTCAGGTTCTTCATCGGGCTCATCCTGCTCCGGAGGATCACTGCCTCCAGAACCGCTCTGGTAGGCTGCGCCAGCACTCCGAAGAGGCGTCATGGTTCCGTTTACAAGAAACAGGTTCCCGCCCTCTTCGTCGGGCACGAGGTCCATGTTCTCTAAGCGCCGGACATCGTTCACACACAAAAAGCCGTTACTGATGCCAGTCGCGTATCCCTGCATGCGGCTCTCATAGTTGCCGCGAAGAAGACCATCCACGTTGAAACGCGCATAGTAGATCTTCTTCTCCTCCGGGGTAAGAAGCGACCTTGAGATCGCAGACTCGATTCTGGCAAGCCACGGCTGCAGACTGTACGTCACGAATTCCAGCGACTGTTCCTCAATGTTAGAAAAAGTCGCATGTTCAAGATCTCCAATCATGTGCGGCGGCACCCGGAAGATCCTGGCAATCTCATCGATCTGGAACTTTCGGGTATCCAGAAACTGCGCCTCCTGCGGATTGATGGAGATCGGCGAATACTTCATGCCCTCTTCGAGGACTGCCACCTTCCCGGCATTCTGGCTGCCGCCAAAGGCTGCCTGCCAGCTATCCCGTACCTTCTCCGGATCCTTCAGGACACCCGGATGCTCGAGGACGCCGGATGGCGCTGCACCGTTCTCAAAGAACTTAGAGCCATATTCCTCACAGGCCATCGAAAGACCAATGCTGTTCTTTGCCATCGCAATCGGGCTGTAACCCACAAGGCCGTCAAAGCCAAGGCCCGGGATCTGCATCACCTCATGGGGAGAGAGCTTGACGATCGTCTCTTTCATCGTCGGTGCATCGGATCCCTTGGACCAGAGGTACTGATAATAGATGTGTCCGTTCTCATCCCGGTCCACCGTCATGCGGTTTGGCATCAGAGGATACAGCGCGGTGATCTCGCCCTTTCCATTCCGGATAATCTGTACATAAGCATTACCCCACAGGAGAAGGTGTGTGAGGAGCGTCTCCCAGAAGGTATAGGCCGTCATCTCCTCATTCGGCTCACTGTGAAGAAGAAAGTACAACGGATGATCCGTTGCCTTTACCTTGCTGCCATCCTCCTCTTTGTAGAGGTGTAAGGGCAGGCTTGCCACGGCCTCTGCCAGCACCCGGACACAGGCATACACAGCAGTCACCTGCATGGAGCTTCGCTCTGTCACGGTTTTGCCAGATGAGGTGTGCCCATAGTAAGCGCGGTAGACACTGCCGGATGTTGCATCCTTTGGATCCGCTCTTGCCTTCCTTCTATGAAATAAATCCTTAAATCCCATCGATCCTTCCTCCATCAAAATGTGATCAGCCCTCGGCTGTCGTAAACACTCTCTGCTTGTTCCTGCCGGATACAGCGATCCAGCGCCATAATCGATGCAACGATACCGTCGATCTTTTCCGGTGATTTCGCCTTCGTCGGTTTGATGTTATCGGCAGCATCCCGATCTACTACCACGTTCAGGGCCATCCACCGAAGGACCGGATTACCACCGTGGATGATCTTTCCTTCCATCATCAGCTTGTAGAACTCCTTGGTCGGGGCGGACATATCTTTGAAGCCCTGTCCAAAGGGCACCATCGTCAAGCCGTCATCCTGAAGATTGATGATGAGCTGAGTCGCATTCCATCGGTCAACCGCGATTTCCTTGATGTTGTAGATCTTGTAGAGATCCAGGATGAACTTCTCGATGAAGTTGTAGTCGATCACATTTCCTTCCGTCGCCTTCATATATCCCTGCTTCACCCAGACGTCGTAGGGAACCGAAGCCCTTCGTACCCGGATCGGGATGGTGTCCTCCGGAACCCAGAAGAATGGCAGGCAGATGTACTTCTCCGTTTCATCTCTCGGCGGGAACATCAGAACCAGAGCTGTGATGTCGCCGGTGCTCGAAAGATCGAGTCCACCGTAACATTCCCTTCCCCGGAGACTGTCCAGATCAATCGGCTCATTGCCCTGATCAAAAACCTGCTCCGGAATGAAGGCGGTCGTTGAAGATACCCACATGTTCAGTCGGAGCTGCTTAAACACCGCCTCCTCCGCCGGATTTTCCATTGCCTCGTGGTAATGCTCCCGGACACGTTCAATGTCAATCGTCTGCCCGAGACTTGGATTTGCTTTGTACCAGTTCTTCTCATCGTGCCAATCCTCATCTTCTTCCAATCCGTAGACGACTGGATAAAACGTATGATCCACACGCTGCCCAGAGAGGATGTCTTTTGCCTTCTGGTGCAGCTCGTAGCAGATCGAATTCTTATCGGTTCCGGCGGTAGTAATCAGGAAATATAGCGGCTGCTCTCTCGCATCACCGGAGCCTTGGGTTAGAACGTCATACAACTTTCGTGTCGGTTGCGCATGAACCTCGTCTAGCACAAGACCAGAAACATTCAGTCCATGTTTTGTTCCCACCTCTGCAGAAAGCACCTGGTAGAATCCGGCGTTACTGTAATTTACAATTCGCTTGCTGGCCGCCATGATCTTGGAGCGCTTTAAAAGCGCCGGTGTCATGTTCACCATCTGGTGGGCGACATCAAAAACGATCGATGCCTGCTGACGATCCGCGGCAGCGCCATAGACTTCTGCGGATGGTTCGTTGTCCGCATACAGCAGGTACAGGGCAACTGCGGCGGCAAGCTCTGACTTTCCATTCTTCTTGCCAATCTCGATATAGGCTGTCCGGAACTGCCGGTTTCCGTCGGGCTTTACGATTCCAAAGAGATCCCGGATAATTTTCTCCTGCCAAGGCAGAAGCCAGAAACGTTTTCCGGCCCATTTGCCTTTGGTATGGCGGAGCATCTCAATGAACTTCACCGCCCGGTCCGCTTTCGCCGCATCATAGTGGGACGTTGGAAGCATAAACTTTGTCGGCTGATAATCGGTCAGCTTTGGCATTTCCTTGGGTTTCTCCTCCATTAAGGATCACCTCCCAAGAGTTCCTCCATCTCATCTCCCGGCGTTGTCTTCCCGGTATCCGCGATCAACCTTGACCTTGATGCCGGAGTCAGACCGAACTCGGTCGCGAACTTACCCATCTGCTTCATGTAGGTCTGCGCGATGGAGACCTGCGGGACCTGCTGCCAGTAGCCAGAAGGTGTCCGGACAAGAGTGCCGTGCTCGGTGATGAACTCCTCGGCTTCCTTCCATCTCGCATAGGACTGGCAGTACGCGGCAAAGGCAGCCATATCGACTTCGGTGAGGACACCGATGGCTTCCATCTTCTTTGCCAGCCTGTGCCATTCCTTTCTGGCATCCTTATCGAGCCACTTCGGACAGGCAGGTGCTTTCCGCTCTGGCTTTGGCTCATTCTCATTCAGTTTTCTTTTCCCGGGATTTCCTTCCAGCTCCTTGATTGCGGTTGGAGTTGGCTTTCTTCCTCTGGTTGCCATAGGGAACACCTCCTTTCTGTCCATCAAAAAAGGACCGCCGAAGCGATCCTGTCCCATGTGGTGTATATGAACGAGAGAAAGAGCCGCTTGGCTCTCCTCCCGGATTTGACTTTCTTGCTTTCTGTTCAGCGCCTTCTTGTCAGTTTAGATCGTACAGGATGATAAGAAGCGCAAGCTGCGCGTTTTCTGTCTCCGGCTCGATGTCCCAGCCTCTGTCGTATCTTGCAACCGGGATGCCTCCGAAGCGAATCTCAAGCTTGCTGATCTTGCCGCCATCGATTCCGTAGTCCTCGCTCGGATGCCCGTAGACCTTCGCGCTGTAGGTGAATATCTGGCTTTTAATTTTGATGCTTCCTTTTTTCCACATGGTCTTTTTCCTCCGTTTTCTTTCAAGTGCCCTTTTCCTTTGGCATGTACATATATCACTCTGCGCCGGATATAAAGCAAGGAGAACCAACGCATATATGTGACAAAGATCAGCGGAAGAAATTGTGTGTATTTGTACGAGGAACAGGACCTTTCATAAGGGCTCCGTTCCCGATTCTTTTTACTTGAATGGCACCTCCGCTCCGGCGATGCCTCTCGGATCCATCTGCATCGATATGGCATCCGGGTAATGGCTTAAGTGCGCTAGTTCTTCCCAGAGCCGGTTCTCTTCCTCGTACAGAGAATCGTAAGCACCGGGAGGCGCCATTCCGCATCCAAGCTCATCATCGACGGCAATAAATGTTTCGATTTCGTCAATCTTCTTCAGGATTTCCTTTTTCTGTCTTGTCATGGCCTTCGTCTCCTTTCCGTGTTCCAGAATTGGAAGGCCCCTCTTCAGGGCCCTCCCAATTCCCTTAATTCAGGATCATCTTGAAGGCGTGGCCTTTCTCATAGCCTTTGCCGAAAAAGTCCTTCCGGAGGTTGACCTCAACCATCTCGCCGATCGTGCAGCCTGCCTCTTTAAAAAGCCATAAGGTTTCGATTGCATCCGTTGCCCTGCAGGAGTAGGTGAAGGCCTTGATGCCGTTCTCCTTCATGCAGGCGGTGAGGGCTTCCACATCCCGGTCCCAGATGATGTCGTCGAAGTCGAGGATCTCGTTCTCGTTGTCCCTTGATTTCTCGTAGGCTCTCCAGATCTTCCAGGCAATGTCGCCTAGCTCGTCGATCCTGTCCTCGGCTGCCTTCACCGTATCCCTTGCGGCGTCCCTCTCCTCTGCTGAGGTGGCTGCCTTGTAGGCTTTCTTTGCTTCTGCTATGGTGTTGTAGGTTTCTTCAAAAATGTTCGTCATGGCTTTGTCCTCCTTGCTTTGTGCTTGTTTGCCTTTCCCTTTGGCATGTACATATATCACTCTGCAGGCGATATATAGCAAGGAAATAAGCCTCATAACCTGCACAAAGATGTACCGAAAATCCTGTGCTTATCTGACATCTCCATGGAGAATAAAGCGGACGTATTCGTCCCGGTGCTCCTCAATAAAGAGCACCAGATCGTAGTAGTTTCGGTCGAAGGCGAGGCGCTGCACGTAGGGCAGGTCGAACATGTTCGTAAGGCCGCTGTCTCGAATCGCAAGAATCTGTTGCCTGATCTTCTCATCCATATCAGTCCACCACCTTCCGCACGATGTCCTCGCCATAGATCACGCTTAGTCCTGAACCGTTATCCCAGTGGACGAGCAAGGATCCCGTGTCATCGACACCATAGACAGTTCCTTAAGTTCCACCCGAGATCCTGCAGGATAACATTCACGCAGTCTTTTTAGTACCTCATCATTTGGAAATCTCATGTTCTGCTTCCTTTCCTTCTGGATTGCTCGTTTCGGATTCGACGGAAGATCCGGCCTGTGCTTCCTTTTCTACTTCACGTTTAGCTTTCTGCCTCTGGTAAAACTTTCTGGCCGCCTCCTCATTCGGAAAGGCAGCGTATCCGGAAAGGTTCTTCATCAATATTTTTCGTGTCGTCTTGAACTCTGCTCCATTCATCCCAAGACGGGCGAGCCAAATGCGGAAAGCATATTTTTCACTCTCTTCATCGACATACTTCGGATAAATTCTCTTCTGTTCCAAGGCCTGTTTATTCATGAAGGAAGAAAGTTCTATGTATGCATGGATCGTGTCAGAATCCGCAAGCTCTGGGAACCCGGTAAAGGAAATCTTCTCATCTTCTACCTTAATACCAATCATCTCATCCCGATGATCCGAGAGAATCTCGAGCGCCTTCTCCAGCGTTAGGTCGTCCGCTCCTTTAAGTGCATTCACAAGGTCAATGTCGACATAGAAGTGCCCGCCAGTCGCTTTGTTGATCAGGCTTGCTCTCTGATAGATGAGATTAATCAAATTTCGAAGCGTACATCCGTTGTGTCCTTTCAGTGGCAAGGCGATCTCTACTTTCAGTTGCTCCGGTTCGTCTTCCGTATTCGGCAACCGGATCAGGCCTTCTGCATCAAGGGTCTGAAGAATCGCTTCATCGGCTTTGTCTTCCTCCACCGTGAGGGTTCCATCCCGCTCGACCGTCCAGTCACCGATTTCATATGCCATCCGCGGTGCTGCTGTATAATGCGGTTTCTCCCCGGTCAGCTCTCCTAAACGCGTCACCAACTCTTTTCGTTCCGATGTACTTTTTTCAAATCTCAGCATTTTCTTGCCCTCCTTTTCGATGCTCCGGTTCATTCCGGTAACACATACATCACTCTGACGGGCTGGAATAGCAACTCTATTTGACAGATAAATCTGAACAAAAATCAGGTCTCAAAATTGAAGGAAACAGACGAGTCCAGCAGGCAATCTTTGGTCTTCATCAGGCTTCGTCCTGTCCAACATCCGCAGCAGCCTCTTCAAATGTGAGCTTCTGGCCATTACGCACCACATATACATCTTGCGTTTTTCCATCTTCGTGTTCGATATATCTTTTCACGATAACATCGACATACTTCGGGTCCAACTCGATGCCTCTGCAAATCCGATCTGTTTCGCAGCAGGCGATCAGAGTGGATCCGGATCCGAGGAAGGGATCCAGAACGATTCCGTTTGTCATCGAAGAGTTCCGGATCGGATACGCCATCAGCTGCACCGGCTTCATCGTCGGATGATCCTTGGAAGCTTTCGGACGGTCGTACTCCCAGATGGTGGTCTGCTTCCGGTCCGAGTACCATTCATGCCTTCCACCCTTCTTCCAGCCAAATAGGCACGGTTCATGCTGCCACTGGTAGGGAGAGCGTCCCAGGACCAGTGCGTTCTTTTTCCAGATACAGCAGCCGGAAAGGTAGAAACCTGCATCCACAAATGCCCTGCGGAAGTTCAGTCCCTCCGTATCTGCATGGAATACGTAGATGGAACCGTCATCGGCGAGGTTGTCATGCATGCAGGTATAGGCAGCAAGCAGGAACTTGTAGAAGTCCTCCTCGGCCATGTTGTCGTTCATGATCTTGCCTGCTGTTTCTTCGACGTCTACGTTATACGGAGGATCGGTCAACACCAGATTTGCCTTCTGACCATCCATCAAAGCAACATAGTTCTCTTCATTGGTGGAATCACCACAGAAGACTTTGTGCTTTCCAAGAAACCACATATCGCCGGGCTTACTCATGGTCGGCTTCTTGAGTTCCTCATCCACATCAAAGCTATCTTCTTCCACCTCTTTATCGCAGACCTTATTGAAAAGCTGCTCCATCTCCGGAGGCTCAAATCCGGTGAGCGCCGTGTTGAAGTCCGATGCCTCAAGATCTTTCAGAAGATCAGCGAGCATGTTGTCATCCCATTCGCCCGTGATCTTGTTGAGCGCAATATTCAATGCTTTCTCTCTAGTTTTATCGATATCGACGACTGCGCAGGGAACCTCGGTGTAGCCGAGATCCATCGCAACAGTCAGTCTCTGATGTCCTCCGATGATCGTCATGTCAGCATTCACAACCAAAGGATCCGCAAAGCCAAATTCCTGAATGGAGTTCTTGATCTTCTCGTATTCCTTATCTCCCGGTTTCAGTTTCTTTCTCGGGTTGTATGATGCCGGTTTCAGATCCTTCACCGGTATGTTCTTTAAGATTGGTGTTTCCATTCTCTTTCTCCTTCATTCGTTTTCTGTGCCGCCAGCTGTTGTAAGCCCAGCGGCATCGATCTGAGCAGAACACCCGTGGCCTGCCCATCGGGTTGCGTCCCATCGGCATGCCGCACCACGGGCAGAACTGCTTCGCGCAGGAATCAATGAATTCCGAGAGGTCAGTGGTTTCAAAATTCTCATCCATCACGCCCTCCTCGCGTACTCGAAAGTCCAAACGTACTCGAAAGTCTGAGCGGTTAAGGCTTTGTATTCCGTGGCGGAATTCCGAGGCCAAACGCGCAGATCCGCGCACGAAAAAACCGCAGAAGAAGCGCTTGTTTCCACGCTTTACCTGCGGTTTCAAAAAGTATTGTAATTTCTTCGGGATCCAGCGGACTGCCCGCAGACCCCGGGGTGCGAATTTCGCGAAAATCAACGCAAGAGGGGGCGGCGGTCCCCTGTGGCTCATGCTTTAGAGATCATGACCACCCCCACCCTTAACAAAAAAAAATATGATGACACACACTCTGTAAAATGATACATTGAAAAAGTCGAGATCATCGTACTGTAACAACGTGCCACCTTCCGATAAGGTTCAGTCCCCGCTGAACGATCTGGAAGTTTGATCTCGCACATATTCATAACCAGAGGTCGATTCGATTCAGGGCTGTGCTCCATCGGATCGGCCTCCTCCCCGTTTTATACCATATCGATACGTCGGTGTCTCATCCCTTGTTCGTGTCTTTCTGTCATGGCATTTCTTACAGAGTGCCTGCCAATTTGATCGGTCCCAGAAAAGCTCTGGGTCTCCTCGATGCGGAATGATATGATCCACAACCGTTGCAGGCGTAGCTTTTCCTTCCTTCAGGCACTCCTCACAAAGAGGATGGAGCTGCAGGAATTTCTTGCTCTCTCTTCTCCACCTTGCATTGTATCCACGAGCTGCTGCCGATCGTTTTTCCTCCGGATGCAAGGCTTTATGTTCCTCACAATACTTCTGTCCGGCTGGCACGAGGTTCGGGCAGCCGGGATGTCTGCAGGGAACCTTCGGTTTGTATGGCATGTCCGTCACCTCCGCTCCTGATTTCTCCCACGTAAAAAGCCCCGGAGGTTTGATCCTTCGAGGCTTCATCCTATCTTCTTCGCTGACTATACCATATCACATACGGCACCCGGACATTTGCGGACATTTTCGGCGCATTTAGATCATCGTAGGATTTTTTGGTACCTTCACATGGGATAGTGCTCTGCTGTGCCATCTGCGGATGGTACGCTCATCGGCAGCAAGCTCATCGCCGATCCGCATCCAGGTATAGTTCTTGAGATACCGGTACGTGAGAATCAGCCGCTCATCCATGTTGTCGACCTGATCGATCACAGACTGGATCTCGTCTTTCAGCTGCAGGAGAAGACAAAGCTCTTCATTCACTTTCTTCTCCTTCTCCCAGATGCGATCCAGCGTTTTTACGAATGGTGCATCGTCTGGACGGTTGGGATTGTAATGCTCCTCGAATCCGGGACTTCCAACAGAAGAAGCCAGCATCCTTAAATTCTCCAGTTCTTCCTGATGCAGCCGGATTCGCTGCTCCAACCGGTATGCCTGATTGAGTATGCCTTTGGTGTCATTCTGCCACCTTCTCTCTCAGCTTACGGATCAGATAATCTGGATCAACATCAGTCAGAATTTCGTACCAGCCGGAATGGAAGAACTTCTCCATCTGCATGGCTTCATCCATCGCCGTCCTGTTTCTTGGATTCTTCTTCAATCTCTTCAGAGCCGACAGGTAGTCTTCTGCTGCCTGTGCAACGATGGCATTGGCAAGATTCTGATACGGATCGGAACCAAAATTTTTGTTCATATGCAGCCTCCTTCAGGGGTAATTGATGCGTTCCTCGGATTGGCATATGTTTGTCATTGATTTTCTGTTGTTGACTCTGATTGGCTTATTTCAGACGAGCCTGTACCGCCCGGATCAGGTTCTCCTGTGTGGAGTTCTTATCTTCCAGTGCTTTAAGCACGTCCTCATCAATCGTATCCTTCGTCACGATGTTATGAATGGTTACAACCTCGGTCTGGCCTTGGCGATTGAGTCTCGCGTCTGTTTGCTGCCGCATCTCCAAAGACCAGCAAAGGGAGAACCAGATCAGGATATGACCGCCATGCTGGAGGTTGAGTCCGTGTCCGGCAGATGCTGGAGAAATCAGAGCGACCGGAATCTTCCCTGCATTCCAATCGGCGACATCCTCCGAGGTTTTCAGGTCTCGTACCGTGATCTCCTTCTCCTTCAGGTATTCGATGATTCGACTACGATCATGCTGATACCAATAGGCAATCAGAACGTTCTGCCCGACTGCTTCTTCGATCAGATCCGACAGCATTTCCAGTTTTCGGTCATGGATGCGGATCACCTCATGATTCTCGTTGTAGACAGCTCCGTTTGCCATCTCGAGAAGTCTCCCGGAAAGAACCGCCGCATTGGCAGCATCCACTTCATTCCCATCAATCGTAAGAACCAACTCTTTCTTCAATTCCTCGTAGAGTTTCTTTTCTTCTGGGTTCATCTCAACCATATAGTTAACTGTCAGGCATTTTGGCAGATCTGGCAGGAAATCTTTTGCTTTCATGGAAACAGAGATATCAACGATCTTCTTGTAAATTGCTTCCTCTGCACCGGGCAGCGGCACATAGTTATAGACCACTCCGGTGTAAGGATTCATGCCGCCGGGCCGGAAGAACGCTTCGCGATATCTTCCGATGAACCTTCCGAGTCGCTTGCCCTGATCAATGATGGCAACCTCTCCCCAGAGATCCAGAAGCCCATTACTTGCAGGCGTTCCGGTAAGGCCCCAGATCCGTTTGATAAAGGGACGTGCTTTCCGGAGTGCCTTATAGCGCTGGCTCTTGTAATTCTTGAATGAGCTAAGTTCATCCACCACGACACAGTCAAAGGGCCATGGGATCTTGTATCGTTCTAACCAGTCAGATAGCCATTTCACATTTTCCCGGTTAATCACATAAACATCGGCATCTGTTTGAAGTGCCCTTACTCGCTCTTTGCAGCTGCCAATGATGACCGACATCTGTAAATCCTTTGTGTGGGTCCAGAGGTCTTTTTCTTCCGGCCAGACATCCCGGGCAACGCGAAGAGGTGCAATCACCAGCGTTTTATGAACATCGAAGGAATCAAACATCAGGTCCCAGATGGCAGTAAGACTGATGATCGTTTTTCCGAGGCCCATTTGAAGGATCAGCATTGCCTCCGGATGGTTCTCAACAAACTCCACACAGTAATCTTGATAGTCATGCAAGTCGGATCTTTTTAATTCCATCGTTGCCTCTTCCATCATCTGTCTCCTTCCTGTATCGCAGTAATGATGTCCGGTATCTCCTTTGGATCATCCAGAACGAAAACCTGAAAGCCAAGATTCCGAAGGCGTATATGTCTACGGATCTGCAGCTTTCTCGGTTTCTTGCCGGGTGCCTTCACCTCAACAAAAGCGATGCGTCCTCCGGGCATCAGAACGATCCGATCCGGCATCCCATTGATTCCCGGAGAGATAAACTTCGGACACCATCCGCCCGCTTCTCTTACGGCTGTGACAAGACTTTGCTCGATTTGCTTTTCAGCCATTTGGCATACTCCTTCCACGCCTCTTCAAAGGCATCAATGCAACCGCTGCAGGCACCGCAGTCATAGAGATAATTCAGAATCGAATCATGCCAGTTTCTCAGTTTGACTGTGCTGTTTCTTGGAAACCGATCCCTGTCTTCCCTCATATCCTTGGCGAGATCACCCATTGGTGAATCCTCGTCAAGATGCTTCCGCATCATGTATGTGTAAAACGTCATACTTTTTCTCCTTCCATTTCTTCTCCTGCTTATCCATCACGAATGATGTCTGGCAAAAAAATCAGAGGGTGTAGATTGTGAAGATACCCTATATACCCTTTTCTAATATCGATTATTTTTTTTGCTATTACGTCATAGTGGGTTAGGTATCTGCACCATCTACACCCTTTGCCAGAAGCCCAGTGTTTATCGGCATTTCCAGACCCTCTCGTCATTTTGCCAATCTACACCGCACTGCACCGACCTACACCCTTTTCAGTCCATGAAGTCCGTTTTCAGACGAATTCCACGAACCAGCACGCCCTTCTTGGTGCGCTTACTCGTGATGCCACGGTTCTTCAGCTCTGCATAAAACTCAGCTTTGTTCCGGATGAACTCTCCGACGCGGTCACAGTACGTCCGATACGTGTCATACAATTCGCCGGATTTTTCTGTGAAGGCATCACCAAGTTCACAGCATTCATCCATGAAATTAGACATCCAGTCGTTCTCTGCCTTGTATTCATCAATAGCCTTCTGAACGACACCTGGTCGCTTCAGGTGGAAACCGGCTGCGATTACCTTCTCGGCACCTTCAATTACCCAGGAAAGAATCGCGGGCCCGGCGTTCTTAACAAGCACATCGGCATAATTCTTTACATCACTCTTGCCCGTAAACTTGGCATGGAAAGGCAGCACAATGAGTCTCCGCCAGGTTCCATCATCGGTTGCCCCGACTCTTGGCAGGTGATTGGTATAAAGAACCACTGTATGAGAGGGAATAAACTCTCCCGGGTCCTTGAACTTCTTCTCGCCCTGAATCGGATCGGTTGATGTGATCTGCTTCAGAATAGAAGTAGAAAGTCTCTGTCCTTCTTCCAGCTCTGCCGCAATTGCCAGACGCTTGCCTTTCAGTTCTGTGATCTCCCACTTCGTGTTCCGGCGTACGCCAACGGTCAGAGTGTCTGCCGAGATGGACCCGGCATAACTTCCAAGGACATGCGCGATGCTATTGAAAAACGTACTTTTTCCATTCTTTCCACCACCAACGGCAATGTAGAGTGCTTCGATATATACGTGTCCGATTGCAGCAAGCCCCATGACCATCTGTACATAGTCGATCAGTTCCTGATCACCGAGAAAGGTCTTCTGCAGGGTATCCTCCCAGAGATCTTTCCCTTTATCTCCCGGATCGCACAGCGTCACCTTTGTCAGATAATCGCCAGCCTTGTGTTCGCGGCGTCCGGCAAGGCCATGACGCAGATCATAGGTGGCTCCCGGTGTGTTCAGAAGATAGGGATCATGATCCAAGTCCTCATACTTCACATGTACCATTGGCTGAGCCGCCTGCATGGCAGAGTTTACGTACCGCATGTTTCTCCGCTGCATCACAAAAGCGTGGTAGTTCTGTGCACGTATATGGGCATTCAAAAGTTCCAGCAGATTTCCACTCAGGTCCTTAGCCGACTTCTTGGTATTACTGATCAAATCTTCTGAAACACCAGCGTTCAAAAGCGCCTGCTTTGTCTGGAACATCAAAAGCTCTGCATCGGCAAGCTGAAGGTCCAGGAATTCTTCCGTGGCTCCAACCGCAGCAGAAACCGATGTTTCCCAGACCGTTCCGTCGTAGCAGAGAAATCCTGTCTGCTCGCAAAAACGCAGAACATCACCGTACTCATTGGAGAGAACCTTCGCCTGCCCGATGTCCGAGTAATCCTCTGGTTCAAGGCTTCCTGCTGGGCCTTTCGGGATCGCAGAGTTGTACTTCTCCGGAGGGATATATCCCGGCTGACTTGCCACCTTCTTCTCCCACTTCTTTGCAGAGTTCCAGATCTTACCAAGCTCCTCATCAGAAAGCGGAGGATTGCACTTGTCTGCCTCTTCCAAGAAGATCGCGTGCGCGGCATCACTGTGGCCGTACCGCTTGACCACCTTCCCGGCAAACCGGCTCATGGTCGCATTCCGCTTGCCTGCAGGAATCTCGTCAGCCGCTCTTGCTATGGAGTCCTCTGCTTCCAGAAATTCCTCAATCGTCTTACCGCCTTCGTGCCAGATGACCTTTGGTGAACCTGATCCAAAAACAAATCTCCCAGCATCAAGCGCATTGTCATCAAAGAACGGGAAGCGTTCCTGCACAGCATGTTTCAATGCGGTATAGACCTGCGGGTCTTTGTACTCCCGGGTCCGTATATAAATGTGAAACCTGGGCCGCGCACTCTTTTCATCCTTCGGCAGGTTGTTGTGACGGCTCTCGGTGATACCAAAATCCACATCTGTAAGTTCGTCAGCCAGCGTCTCTGGCTTGATCCAATCCTTCGGATCATCGGAGTGATCATTGTCGCAGTCCATGACGATACAGTCCGCTAAGAGGAAGTTGTCATTACTGCGGTAGCTATTCTTGTATTTGGCACAGACATGATCTTTGGCAACTGCTGCCCGGAGGGATTCCTCCGAGCTTACAGCCACTTCATTGGGATACCTGCAGTTTTTCGCATTGCCCGTGCAGGCTGCGGTGTAAAGATGCATCTTAGTCATTGATCTCAAGGGCCTCCTCTTCCAGAACCTTGGTGACAAACTTCAGGGCCTTAATGAGGCAGCGCAGATCATCATCACCAATGGCTGTGATCGAGACGCCATAGCCATCTCCATCCTCGTCTTTGTGGAGACGGAAGAGTCCGTAGCCTACCGGATTGCAGAGTTCAATGATGGTTCTCGTATCGTCGTCCTCACCATCTATCGTTCCACTTGTTCCGGCAGACACCGTATAGAGTGAGTCACCGTCCATCACCTCTCTGCTGTAGAGCGGAATCAGATGCGTGCGATCCGTCTTCTTGCTGGTTGCTGTCAGAATATCTTCCTTTACTTCGTACATATCAATTTCTCCTCTGCGATATAACGCGCCTGCATGCCCTTTGACCGGGCGTAGCTGATTTCTTTTTCCATCCCTTCTGTGATTCTGTCTCCAAAGACCCAGAGCTCTGCGCACTTGGAGAGGATCGCAATGTCCATGAACAGCGCAAGATCTCTCTCGTCCTCCGTCATGTACTGCGGAAGCAAAAGATGCGGAGCAATAGGAATCATCCCTTGGTCCACAGCGTAGCGGCTGTATCTCCTTGCCCTCTCTGTGTTGCCCTCGATGTCCCCGGAATACGGTGAGCAGATATAGACCAGCGGTCTGTACCTGTTCTTTGATGCCCTGCGGATTGCCTCCCCGGCTGTCGGGTCTTTATAGCCCTCCGCATTTCTCATTTCATTCATACTTCACCACCTCACCTTCATTCAAAATCAGGCTTTCTGCCCTCTACCCCTCTACGGACACGACGAGGCTTTTTTTGTGTGACTCAACAGAAAAAATCAAAAAAAATCCGGATTGCTTCCTTATTCATGTGTGGAAAGCAACCCGGAACTTTTTTCTTTTCTGAACACAAAATCGCCTTCCTTGTGTCCGTTACAGATTGCAAGGGCAAGCGTGGTTAGAACTTCAAAAAAAATTCTGAACTGAACACAAAAAGCCCTGGCTCGTGTCCGTATCGGACTGAAGGAAATAGCCAAAAGCTGACAAGGAGGGTGAGCATGCACAGAGCAAGAGCGAGGCCCGGGCTCACCGGGTAAGAATTGAACCAAATGACAAGAAAGGAACAAAGCATATGGCAAAGAAAAAAGACATGGCTCTTCTGATTGAAGGGCTCCGCAGAATCGGCAGCGACTTCACTGCTCTCGCGGATGAACTGGAAGATAAACCTTCTGTTAATGATGAAGTTAAACCTGCTATTTCGGCAGAAACGACCAAAGAATCCATCCCAGAGGAAGCTCCGAAGCAGGAACCGGTTCAGGATGTTCCTACTACGAAAGAAACTCCTGCAGAACCGGCTGCACCAGTATATGAGATGTCAGACGTCCGTAAGATTCTCGCTGACAAGTCCCGCAAGGGATACACCGACAAGGTGAAAGCAATCCTCGAGGCGCATGGAGCTGAGAAGCTCAGTGCCCTTCCGGAGAGCGAATATGCCGCTGTCGTAAAGGAAGCGGAGGCGTTGGATGGCTAAGCACGCATACCTCTCTGCTTCCTCAAGTGCACGCTGGATTGCCTGCACTCCTTCCGCTGAGCTTTGTGCAAGGATGCCGGATGAGTCCAGTCCCTATGCAGAGCAGGGAACCGACGCACACAGTCTCTGTGAGCACCTCTTATTAAAAGCACTCGGCAGAAAGACACGAGACCCCACAGAGGATCTCACCTTCTACGATGCAGAGATGCAGTCCGCAGCAGAAGGCTACAGAGATTTCATCATGGAGCAGGTGGAAGAAGCCAAGAAGCTCTGCCCGGATCCCTTTGTGGCGGTCGAGCAGAGGCTCAACTTCTCCCGCTGGGTGCCGGAGGGCTTCGGAACCGGTGACTGCGTCATCGTAGCGGATGGCCTGATTCACATCTGCGATTTCAAGTATGGCGTCGGCGTAATCGTGAGCGCGGAGAAGAATACACAGCTCATGTGCTATGCGCTTGGTGCCTACAATGCCTTCGGTGATCTGTATGACATCCAGACCGTGAAGCTCTCCATCTATCAGCCAAGACGTGAGCACGTTGAAACCTATGAGATGTCTCTCTCGGATCTCTTGACCTGGGCCGACACCGTGCTGGTTCCGGCAGCCAAACTTGCTTACACCGGCGAAGGAGACTTCCACGCAGGGCCGCATTGTCAGTTCTGCAAGGTAAAGGCAACCTGCCGGGAACGTGCTTCCTACAACATGGAGCTTGCAAAGTTCGAGTTCAGCGATCCGGATCTTCTCTCTGATGAAGAGATCGCCGAGATCCTGGCAAAAGCTGACCATCTCGTCTCATGGGCAGGCGACGTGAAGGACTACGCACTGGAGCAGGCGCTGGCAGGAAAACACTACGACGGATACAAGGTCGTGGAGGGTCGAAGCACGAGAAAGTACAGCGATGAAGGCAAGGTTGCCGAAGTCGTGGAGGCTGCTGGCTTCGATCCTTATGAAAAGAAGCTCAAAGGCATCACAGCGATGACCTCTGAGCTTGGGAAGAAAAAGTTCAACGAACTTCTGAGCAGTCTGATCTACAAGCCGCCCGGAAAACCGGTATTGGTCTGTGACAGTGATAAGCGTCCGGAATACCATACCGCGATTAATGATTTCAAAGACAACGAATAAATGGAGGAAAAAATATTATGTCTATGAAGAATCCCATGAAAGTCATTACTGGCAAGAACACTCGTTTCAGCTATCTCAATGTAAACGAGCCGAAGTCAATCAACGGAGGTGCTGCGAAATACTCGGTATCTCTCATCATTCCGAAGTCTGACACCATCACCATCCAGAAGATTAAAGCAGCAATCAAGGCAGCCTATGAGGATGGTCAGGCAAAGCTCCGTGGAAACGGAAAGTCCGTACCGGCTCTTGATACCCTGAAGATTCCGCTGCGTGACGGTGACAAGGAACGTCCGGATGATGAAGCCTATGCGAATGCCTACTTTGTGAACGCCAACAGCTCCAATAAACCTGGCGTTGTGGATTCGAACAACAATATCATCCTTGATACTTCAGAGCTCTACTCCGGGATCTATGGAAGAGCATCCATCAATTTCTACGCCTTCAACTCGAATGGCAACAAGGGAATTGCCTGCGGTCTGAACGCTTTGCAGAAGCTCCGCGACGGTGATCCGCTTGGCGGGCATGTCAATGCAGAGACCGAGTTCGCCGGACTGGACGATGATGGAGATGATGACTTCCTGTCCTAATGACAAATCAAACAAAGAGTAAATGATTGACAACCAACTGCAGCAGGCAATCTGTCTGCTGCAAACATGGAGGTGACAATATGAGTATGTTTTATGATCTGATGAACAGTATGGTGCGAGGAACGATCTATGGTGCCTGCTTAGTTATCAATGGCTATGGCATCTTCCTCTTATTCCGCTTTCTTTTCAAAAAGTGCAGACAGCTTGTCGAAGGCTTGAAATCAAAGAAGACCGACTGACAATACTGTCTTAGAAACAAGTTTGAGCCTCGGTACCTTGCCGGGGCTCCTTTCAGAATCAGGAGATAGAGAATGGACAAGATAAGAAAACTCTCGATCGATCTTGAGACATACAGTCCCGAGGATCTGAAGAAATGTGGTGTATATCGCTATTCGGAAAGTCCGGAATTTGCGATCCTGCTGTTTGGCGTTTCTGTAAATGACAGTCCGGTAACGGTCTACGACATCGCCTCTGACGAGGAACCGCCGGATGAGATCCTCGAAGCACTGACGGATAACAGCGTGGAAAAGTGGGCGTACAATGCTTCTTTTGAGCGCGTTTGTTTATCTGTCTGGCTGCGCAGGCATCACCCGGGATTCTTCAAAGGCTACGGAGTGCCTGACGATTCCGTCAAGGGATACCTGGATCCAACCGGCTGGAAGTGCTCCCGGATCTGGGGAGCCTACAATGGCCTGCCCCTCTCTCTTGAGATGATCGGCACAGTCCTTGGATTTGAACAGCAGAAGCTGAAGGAAGGCAAAGACCTGATCCGCTACTTCTGCTCTCCCTGTAAGCCGACAAAAGTAAATGGAGGCAGGACCAGAAACTATCCTTCTGATTCACCTGACAAATGGGCTCTTTTCAAGAAATACAACCAGCGTGATGTTGAAGTAGAAATGCAGATCCAGCACCGCCTCCGGAACTATCCGGTTCCGGACTCTGTATGGGATGAATACCACATTGATCAGACGATCAATGATCGCGGCATACTCTGTGATACTGCTGTCGTGGAAAATGCCATCAAGATCGATGCGCTGACAAAAGCCGATCTGATGCAAAAGCTCCAGCGGCTGACCGGTCTTGAGAACCCGAACTCTGTAGCCCAGATGAAAGATTGGCTCGCTCGTCAGGACGTGGCAATCGAGTCTCTTGGGAAGAAGGAAGTGGCGGCTTTATTGCAGAAGGATCTCCCGGAGAACGTCAGAAGCGTTCTGGGACTTCGTCAGATGCTGGCAAAAAGCTCCGTGAAGAAGTATCAGGCGATGCAAACTGCCATGTGCCTTGATCACCGCTGCCGTGGGATGTTTCAGTTTTATGGTGCGAATCGCTCTGGCCGATTTGCCGGGCGGATCGTTCAATTGCAAAACCTCCCCCAGAACCATCTGCCGGATCTTGAACAGGCAAGAGATCTTGTCCGGCAGAATAACTATGTAGCACTTGAAATGCTCTATGACAATGTGCCGCAGGTTCTCTCCGAGCTGATCCGAACCGCCTTCATTCCAAAGCCCGGTATGAAGTTTGTCGTTTCCGACTACTCTTCCATCGAAGCCCGGGTCCTTGCCTACCTTGCCGGGGAGACACATACGATCGAGTCCTTTGCCAGGGGCGAAGACCTGTACTGTGCAACGGCATCCGCCATGTTTCATAAGCCGGTCGTAAAGCATGGCATCAATGGCGAGCTCCGACAAAAGGGTAAGATCGCGACGCTGGCCTGTGGATATGGCGGCAGCGTCGGTGCTCTTAAAGCAATGGGCGCTCTTGACATGGGCCTGAAAGAAGAAGAGCTGCAGCCGATCGTCACAGCATGGCGGGAAGCAAATCCACACATCGTGAAATACTGGTGGAATGTTGATGCCGCAGTCATGAAGGCAGTGAGACTTCATCTTCCATCCCAGGTCGGCTCCATTTATATCTACTACCAATCCGGGATGCTGTTTATCAAGTTACCGTCCGGAAGGCGGCTCTCTTACGTGCAGCCCCGGATCGGCCAGAATCAGTTCGGAAATGACTGTGTCACCTACATGGGAATCTATCAGCAGCATTGGTCCAGAATTGAAAGCTACGGTCCGAAGTTCGTCGAGAACATCGTTCAGGGTGTAGCCCGGGACATTCTGTGCTTTGCCATGAAGAACCTCCGAGATCGCTTCATCGTCGGTCATGTCCATGATGAGCTCATCATCGAAGTTTCAAAGGATACCAACATGCAGGAGATCTGCGATCTCATGGGCAAGACACCGGATTGGATGCCGGGGCTGCTGCTTCGCGCCGACGGATATGAATGCATGTTTTATCAGAAGGATTAAAAGAAGGCGGCCAATTGATGGTCGCCTTTTCGTATGCATCATTAGATTTAATCATCCTGATATTCTGCCAGTGCATCTGTGTCAACAGCCTTTATTTCAAAAGTCTTTCGAGTCGATACGCAGAAGTTATACTCAATCATCAGATTGGCAAGACGCTCTCCATCAATTAAGATGATATGGTGCGTATGAGCATAGTCCTTTGCTTTCTGTGAAAACCTCGCGGTCGTAACAAAAAGTCCGTCACCTTTCTTGCCTGCTATCGCTCCTACAAAACTCTGAATGTCTGGCTGACCTACAACTTTATCAACCGCCCACTCCTTTGCCTGCATGTAGATGAGAGAAAAGCCAAGCTTATCCTCCATGATGATTCCATCAATTCCATCATCGCCTGATGCCACTGTTGCATGGCTTCCAAAATCTGCCTTCCCATATCCCATCTTAAGTAGCAGGTCGACAACGAACTTCTCAAACGTATATGGCGGTATTTTTAACACTTCAGTAAGCAGATCAGATGCAAGACTTTCATTGATCTCCTTGTAGGCATCTTCCAACTGATCATCCGGTGTCAGGTCTTTAGAAGACTCTGATGTCGGATTCCCTCCACCGTCCTCTGTTGATACAGGAGTGGATTGGAACTCAGCGAATGAAGGAAAGCGCTCCAGATACTTTGCATCTATCTTCTCCGGGTTTTCAGCGACTACTTTCTTCCCCGCTTCAGTGATTACAATCGTCGCACGAGCGGGACTGTCCAGAAGTCCTGCCTTTTTCAGATAGGTCTTTGCCCATCCGACCCTGTTTTTAAACACGGTTTGTCTACCGCTCGGAAGCATTTCTGCGAGGTCTTCTGCTGATAAATTTAGCTGTTGAGCTAACATAGCAGTAACGTCCTTAATTTTATAGATCTCACCGTCTTTTACTGCTGCCAGTAAAGGCTTCATTAATTCATCGTATTTTGGCACTGCCATGGTTAGTCCTCCTCCTTGACTCACTGAAGATCGGGATCGCTCCCCAGAGGAGTAATTCCGTTTTCTTTGAGCATTTCATTTATTTCATAAATCGAATTCTCAGCACAGGCTCCTAATACGCATTGATAAACGTATCCCTCGCCCTTCATTGAATTTAATTTAAAGTCTGTTTTACCGAGAAACATCTCAGCCTCTGGCAAAGGTAGCTTCAGACCTACGCATAAGGCAAGAACTGTCTGAACTGAAGTCGGGTACTCTTCATCGTTTCTCAAACGCTGAATGGTTTTTTCTCCCACAAGTGAGCGGTCAGCCAGCTGCTTATTTGAGAGCTTTCTTTCCTTCTGCAGTGCTACCAGCGTCTCAGCAAAGGAACCGGGATATCTACGCATGGCCTCTGACCGGCGCTTTGCGTTCTTGATTTGCTCAAGAAGTGTCTTGTTGTGCGCATTAAGTTCAAAGGAATATTCAACCTGATTTTCAACCGGTGCGGCATTCCGCATAAACTGCGTGTAATACCTTGCCCCTTGATATTTCGATTGATAGCTATATCCCTTCGAGAAGACGACGCAGCACTCATCCATGTGCGAGAGAGCATATTCTGACAACGTAGCATTCCCAGACTGATCTCTCGCTATGTATTTCTCGTTATTGAGAACGAGATGACGATCTGCAAAAATAAACTGTCCGCTGTCAATTAGCTTCTTAAACTCACGATCAAAGCAGTACGCCTTAAACAAATCGGCATAGGGAATAGTGAACGTCTGATTCTTATCCAAGGTACCTGCTTCAAATGAATATCCGCGAACATACTGACCATCCACAAATGGATATGCGCCCTCGGCTTTGGAATATCCCAGATCCATCAGGCGAACCTTGGCGGCTTGTCTCGACACATCGAACAGCTCCGCAAGTTCATCAATGACATTCTCATAGGCTGCAATGCTCGCATCATCAGCCCCGCCATAAACTGCAAGGAGCTGATCCGCCTTCAAACGCGTCGGTCTAGCAGGCATCAAGATTCTCGGAGCGACGCCTTTGGCTTGCCACTCCATCCAGTCTACAGCCTTCCATTTATCTGAATCTATGGAATTAGCGGCTATCTGACATTGAATTGCTCTTCCCAGATTATCATCGGCACCTATCATTTTCATCAACACATGATAAGGCTGATGACGGTACCAGTGGAAGCATTCATGTGCCAGCGTAGTGCGCTTTGTTCCTACAGATCTCTCATAGGAAACACGCGGATCAAGATATACGGTTCCGCGTTTGGCATTGCGAATTGTAATCTTCCGGTGCTTATCGAGAACATTCCCGTTATCAAATATGATAGTCCCAAAGTAAGTAAGATCATCAGACAGAGGAATATCTTCGATAACCTGTAGTTTCATGTCGCTGGCTATTGTCTCGATTGGAACCCTCATCGGTTTATCCAATGCTTCCGGACAATACCTTGTTAGGAACTTCTCAGCCTCGTCTTCAAACTGGTCACGAGAGATAATAGGTACCAGCTCTCCGGACAGACGGTCATTATCAGATTCCTCTTGCGGCTCACAGTCCCCAATACTTAAGATACGGAACCCGGACAGCTCAATACCCAGCGTTACCTGACAATGCACCTTCACCCATTTTTCGAGGAAATATCCTTTCTTTGAGGAAGAAGGCATCTCCATATCACAGGAGACAATCACATCAAAGCAGATAATTCCGGCATCCGCCTGTTCGATATGAATGACATTCTCTATTTCCACATCAGAAACAGTGTCCTTCCCGGTTGTGTTTCTGAAATAGCTGAGAACAGAATCCCGTATATCATCATAGCGGGACTGATTGATCAGTTTTTGAAGCGGGCTTTCATCCTGTGCTTCATAGTAGTCCAACCTACTGTCATTGAGTTCTTTCCTGATCTCTCGCCAATTTGGCATATACCTGTCCATGTTTGCGATGAACACGGCATCATGTTTCCGGGTAATCAAGTGGGTAAGTTCATGCAAAATAATATAATCGAGACACACATAGGGCTTCTGAGCGAGCTGCAGATTAAACCATAGCTTTTTTTTATCCGTGCTGCAGGCACCCCATTTTGTGACCATATATTTTGTTTGCCAAGAATCGCACTTAAGGCCTGTCTGTGCTTCCCACTTGGGCAGGCGTTTTTCAATCTCTTCTTTCAGAATCTTTCGATATTCCTCTTTGACATAAGCATCCCGCTGCTTTACTGTGCTTTTGGCACTCATGGAAAGAATAATATCCTGGTTCTGAATCTCGAAGCTATTTTTCTGATTGTCCGGCTTAAAGACAAGGAAGTACTGCTTTCCCCAGATATACATCGTCTCACCGGAAACATACTGCCGCTTCGATGCCCTTGGCTGATCCCGAAACTGCGCAATAGCCCTCTTGATAAAGCCCAGCTGTGTTCTGGCATAAGCCTCTATAGCTTTATCGTCCACGGATAAAGGCGTAGAAATTACCACATGTCCATCCGGCGGTTTCACCTGAAGGTGCATATTCTTTATATTCTTTTTTTGCACATCAATCGGAATCCCGGAAATGACAATGCGCATTAATACTCCTCCTGCTTCTCAATGATCTTATAGATGCGTTCCACCTCGGAGTCATCACCCAGAATCTCAAAGAGAGCCTTTTTTATTCTCCTGACAACCACCTGATTATCCCTGAAACCAAACAGTGCTTGCTTTTTCACGGCATTGTGAATTCGAAGAGCAAGTTTTTCGTCCTCGCCGGTGTTGTCATAAATGGCCATGAGCGCCTTGCTCTTACGGATGCTTTCCGGATATTTATCGTTATCCTCCGGGCAATCGACATCCTTGGCCAGCTTTATATATTTCTCAAGCATCTCAGCGTAGTCAAGAACTCCCTGCTTACGCTCTTCGATGAGCTTATCAAGGATTTCTGACATCTTTGCGTAATAGCGTGGATTGACGGTAACCTTTTCGATAACCTTCTTACGGATGTTATTCTCGATGGCCTCTGCTGCACCTTCCTTGTGGCCGCTATCACCTTCTCCGGTAAGCGTTTCGCCCTGTTTTACTACGAAATCCAATAGGGTAAGATCATCAAAATCGCCAATCTTCTCAGCATCCGCTGCCGTGATATAGTTATCGATCATCTTTCTCATATCAGGCTCATAGGCCTTCAAATCGAGGAAATCACCACTGGCCGTAGCGATGGTTTTCTTCAGCTCAATGTAGAAAGTGACCTTCTTGTCATATTCATTCAGTTTGCCAGATGAAATATCATCAACCAGATATGGCTTTGCTTCCGCGAAAGCTCTGACAAGACTGCTCACCAGACGATAGAGTTTTTCTCTTAGGCGTGCGTAAATCTCGTCGCTCTCCTCCGACTGACCAGAAACACCACAGAAATAGTGGATGTACTGGATCTCACCACGAGGTTCCTCGACGCCTTCGCAAAGTTCTTCGACGGCATCATACACTTCCTCAAAATAGGATACCGTAGCATCATGGCGATCCTTAACAAGTCCTTTTACATCCTCCGGATCATATCCTTCAAAAGCGCCGGAAGTATAGTCCTTCATTGCAGTCTGGAGCTGTCCAAACAACTGCTTGTAATCTACGATATAGCCGAAATCCTTACTATCATCATCAAGACGGTTGACGCGGCAAATCGCCTGAAACAGGCCATGATCCTGCATCTTCTTGTCGATGTAGAGGTAGGTACAAGGAGGCGCATCAAATCCGGTGAGCAGCTTGTCCACGACAATAAGGAGCTTCATATTTGCAGGCTCCTCTACAAACTTCCGTTTTGCTTCCTTTTCAAATTCCTCTACCTTGGCCTGAACCGATCCCGCATTCGAAAGGTCAGAAGGATCGAGTCCCAGCATCTTCAAATACGTCTCGTATTTGAGGAATGTTTCAGTATCATCCTCATCGCTGACGGTATCAGTGCGCAGTTCGCCCTTGTTCGGTGTATAGGAAGATATGATGGCGCATTTCTTAAAGCCCATCTGTTGGAAAATTTCGTAATACTTACAAGCCGTAGGAATACCATCAGCTACAAGAATCGCATTACCGTTTCCATCCATCAGGCGTGGCTTCATATTAAAGTCCTGAATGATGTCCCACGCCACCTTTTCAAGACGAGAGCGAGAGCTATATACCTTCTGCATCGTGCCCCACTTCTCTTTGAGCTTTGCCTTAGCGCGAGAAGAGAGGCCTCTGGTCTTTACATCAAACCACTGATCAACACGATCCTGTGACGACAAATCCTGCGGAACATCACGGTATTCATAACGCAAATCCAGCACGACACCGTCGGCCACACCTTCGTTATATTTATAAGTATGGATATATGTACCGAAAACTTCGATACTGCTCTTTTTGTCCTTTTTTAGCAACGGAGTACCCGTAAAACCGATAAATATGGCATTCGGCATGATAGTCTTCATCGCCGTATGGAGCTTACCGGACTGCGTCCTGTGGCATTCGTCTACAAATACCACAAGATTTCCCTTTGCCTCGAAATCAGCAGGGAGGGAGGCTTTCAGTTCTTCAATATACTTATCGTAGTCATTCTCTGTCGCTTCACCGCCACGACGGCCAAACTTATGCACGAGGGAGCAGATCAGCGAATCATCATATACATTTAAACGATTCAGCAAATCTTTACCGCTCTTGGTACGAACAATATTCTCATCCACACCAGTGAATGTTTTTTCTATCTGCTCATCAAGCTCATCTCGGTCTGTCACGATAAGGACACGGGCATTAAGCTCCGCCCAATGTGTTAGAATCCACTTTGCAAGCCATACCATTGTCAGCGTTTTGCCTGAACCCTGTGTATGCCAAAGAATACCACCTAGCGTTTTATCCGGATCTCTATTCGGATTGTGAAGCTCCGGTATCAGATTATTAAGCCGCTGCTGCGTGCGCTTAATGCCAAAATACTGATTGTACCTGCACACTTTTTTGATGCCTTTATCAAAAACAACGAAATTCATGATAAGGTCGATAAAACGTTCCTTATCGAACATGGCATATATCTGCTTCAGGAGTTTATTCTCTATGCCTTCACAGGTTTTACTGATACGAACATCTACTGGATCACGCTCCTCCTCATGTTCTTTGAAGCCGTCATCCTTCCACTCCATATAGAACTTCTCTCCGGTCAGAAGCGTGCCATAGCGCAGACCCTCCGACTCGTTTCCTGCCATACAGAACTGCATGGTAGTAAAGAAGCCCCGAATAAAGGAGTCCTTCTGATTTGTGAGATTCTGGCGGATGCCTTCGGACACAGAGATGCTGCTTCGTTTTAATTCGATAACGGCTACAGCAATACCGTTCAAATAGATGACAAGATCCGGCCTCTTCTCCTGCCGCTCAACAACAGTTACTTCCTCAGCGATTGCAAAGTCATTATTCAGCGGATTGGCCTCGTCGATAAGTTCAACCGTCACCGGAGGCTTCTCCGGACTCTCACTGACCGGGATGCCATACTTCAACCGTGAGTACACAGTCTTATTGGCATCATAGACCCCACGAGAAAGATTTCCAGCTTCCTGCTGAAGCTGCATAACAGCGGCATCAATCAGCTTTTCCGAATATCCCTTCAGTCGAAGATACTGGCGCAGGCGATCTTCCTTGATGTTCTTATTCTGATAATCCGACAGGTTACCGATATATTGGTAGCCCAAGATTTCCGGATCTTTAAAGAAGCGGATCACTCTTTCCTGTGTTTTAATTTCGGCATCCCCAATACTCATTCGACAGGCACCTCCTTATATCAATCTAACCTTGCCAGTCAGCAGTTCTTCCATCATGCCTTGCTTTACCTTCTGATACTTGGAGAGTTTCGCTTCAAGTTTTTTTATTTCTAAATCCATGTCTTCAATTACCACAGCAATTTCTTCTTGTTCTCTCAAAGAGGGAATTGAGATTTCATACTTCAGAAAGTCAGCCGGTGTAATTCTTTGTTGGCTATTTGAAGTACCGGAAGACATATCTTCAAAATCTTGTGTCACTTTATCTGTCAGTAATAATTGCTTTAAAAAAGACAAATTAATCTTGTCGGATTTATAGGGCAGAAATTCCGACGAACAAACCGCCTTTTCGTCGCAATCCCTGATGTACCACACTCTTCTTTGCCTCACATTTAGTTTATTGAATAAAAGTGTGTCTGGCGAGATTCTGATTCGACTACTTAGCATGAATTCACCCAACATTTGATTTGGCTTTTCTCCAGCATCAAATGCTGGCATACTATATTCCTCAAATATTGTTTTTGGCTCTTGACTTGGATTGATCGAAGTCTTAGAAAGGCTTCCAAGTTCGCCTAATGAAACTTTTACAAAATTTCCATTGTATCCCGGCATTCTTGTTTTACCAGTCAACAACATCTGCATCGTGCCCTGACGGATATCCTTCTTTTTCCAGATGAGTTTTTCAAGGTCAGAAATGAGTGTCTCGATATCACTTATTGCTTCGACAATTAATTTCTGTTCTTCGATGGACGGTCTTGGAATACGGATTTCCAGCAAACGCTCCTTTGATATATTTTTCATACTGTTACTTGTACCTGTAGCAAGAGCATGTATAGCATTTTTATACCTATACTGATTCAATAAGTAATTTAGCCAGCGAAAGTCATACTTCTCCGGCTTGCTATTTACCACTTGCCATAACCTGTCTGGCAAAAAATAACCCTTGGCGTCTTCAGCTACATACCCGCACGCACCTACTAATTGTGGAGTGTTCATCCTGCTTATGATAATGCTTCCTTTTTTTACCGGACATTTAAGACGCGCATACTCCTTTTTGACTACGGGCTTAGCCTCATCTATGTTGATAAGACCATCAGAAATTGCAGATGTCTTCAAAACAAAGAAATCCCCATTTTGCCTTTCATCAGAATTTACACTTACTCCAGCTTCAAGGTTTTGAAAAGCGTCTGATAGTGAGGTCACCTCCCATTCCTCTGGCATAGATCCTATTTCTGTTTCTTTATATTTGCTTACCATTCGAATCCCATCCTTTCCAGATGAGACTTTACCTTTGCCTCATACTCAGTTGTTTCTTTATCAAGCTCCGGAAGTGTATCTTCATAACGATCCGCAAGTTCAATTATCCTATTTGTCAGGTGATGAGAAATCGCGGCGTACAAATCAGCAATACCAAAGAAGATACTATCAAACCACTTCTTGTTTACCAGCAGCTCCAGAATTTCTTCGTGTGTCAGGCTGTCATATCTTGCTCTGCATTTTTCATCCAGTGCCTTGTTCAGGTCTTTGACAACCTTGTTGTAATCTGAAATCTTGCCACACAGCTCCAACGCAGCTTTCAGCTGATTAACATCATCCTGCAAGCTTTCCGGTACGCTCTCTACTGTACGAATATTAAATAAGCGCAGCATGATAGAAGACTTTGTAACAGTTCCTTTTTCTGTTACAGCACTTTCGCAAAGCGGGTGTCCCACCAGATATGCCTGAAGGCGCTTCTTCTGCATCGGAAGTTGATCCATCAAATGTTCCAACTCTATGGTTTCCTCTGTCTCTACATGCTGAGTAAGTTCCTCAATCTTGGCTTCTAAGTCCTTAGCCTTGACTTTTCCGTCCTCAGCCACATCGGCAAGAGCAGATTCTTCATCGGCGCTCTCAACCAGATCAGAAAGCAGGGATTCCGTTTCTGCGACAACGTTCTCGGCTTCCTCTATAGCATTCTTTTCCTCACGGAAGAAGGCATCTATCACGATGGCCTTTGGAATCAATCTTCCTTCCCATCCAGTGACTTTCATCTCACCTTTATTCTTGCCCTGCGTGATTTCCTCTTCGATATTGTCCGTCGCTCTGGCATTGGCATAGCCATCCGGTTCGCTTATTATAAGTGACACATCATCGTTCATGACCTCATTCCAATAAGCCAGCAGCACTTGATACACGTCGTATTTATCAATCAGCGTCAGGTGTTCAAATTCAGCAAGGATATCTTCAGCAAGGCTAACGATTAACTCTCTCGCAGATACATCTTCATCAAGGGAAGATAAAGTGGGATATTCCTTGGCCTTCCATGCTGCGAAAGCCTCATCGAGTTTCTCACCGTATTCTGAGAACTCGGCGTTTTTATATATCGTCTGACGGATATTCTCATGCTCCACATTCAAGCTGTAATACTTTTCGCTAATCGCCGTCAGCAACTCAGCCTTTAGCGAAGGGAACACATCCCAATATTTAGACAGACTGTCAATATCAACCGCCGGAATACCGCCATGAATATGCGCATAGATATCCTGAACATCCTCTGGATCTGTGGAATCAATATAGCGAGTAATGTTCAGGTTATACCCGTTTTTCTTTTCGATTTCATCGTTTGGTACGAAACGCGCATACTTCGGATCAGTTGTAATCTGGTTGTTGAATGTCGTGACGATCTTATAGATGTCCTGCTCACGCAGCCGGTTCTTATTTCCATCTTTTACATAACCACGGCTCGCATCAATCATAAAGATGCCCTGACGGTTCGCTGCGCCTTCTTTATCAATCACGAGTACGCAGGCAGCTATGCCGGTGCCGTAAAACAAGTTTGCCGGAAGGCTGATAATGCCCTTGATCCAGTGTTTCTTTATAATTGCTTCTCTAATAGTCGCTTCGGCATTTCCACGGAACAGAACACCATGAGGGAGAATAACCGCAGCCTTGCCATTTGACTTCAATGTCTTAAGGATATGCATGAGCCAAGCATAGTCGCCGTTCTTTTCCGGTGGCGTGTCCCCATAGCCCTCGAAGCGACCATATTCTTTACCGGCAATACCATCGCGCCAATTCTTCATAGAGAAGGGCGGATTTGCCACTATGTAATCGAAACGTTCAAGTATGGAATTATCGGATTTATCAAGATACTGCGGATTTGAGAATGTGTTACCGCTCTTGATGGTAATCTCGGCCTTACGATGCAAGACGGCATTCATCTTCGCCAGACCAGCTGTCGTGCTTTCCTTTTCTTGGCCATATCCCATGATCGGGATAGGAGCTGCATCAATGGCTCGAATTAATAGGCTGCCACTTCCACATGCCGGATCGCATACCGTGGCGCTGGTGTCCGTGCAACGGCTGATTCCCACGACATTGGCAAGGATTCTGGAAACCTCTGCAGGTGTATAGAATTGTCCCTTGCTCTTTCCGCTTTCTGTAGCGAATTTTCGCATCAAATATTCGTAGGCGTCTCCGATGATATCATCACCTTCAGCCTTATTCCGGGAGAAGTCGAGTTCCGGGCGCTGGAAGATGGATATGAGATCGGTCAACTTATCGACCATTTCCTTACCGCTTCCCAGCTTCTTCTCATCATTAAAATGAGCAATATCAATAACACCCTTCAGGTCAGTATTCTCGTCAGCAAGGCGTGCTATGATTTTATCCATACCTTCGCCGATGTTTTTCTTTCCCTTCAGAGCAATAAAGTCATCAAAGGAGCAGCCCGTCCGTTTCTCCGGATCGGGATCTTTATCATGTGCCTTATCAAAGACCTTAATGTCTTCATAGGCTCCTTTATTCTTAAATTTATCAGTGACATACTTCATGAACAAAAGTGTCAGGATATAGTCCTTATACTCTGAGGAATCCATGCCTCCGCGAAGTTTGTCACAGCTCGCCCACAGCGATGCATATAGTTGTGTTTTCTTGACAGCCATAGTTGTCTGCTCCTCTATCCCTGATTTTTGTCTAAATCAATCTGCGCTTTTTCCACTTTTAACCCATTCATCTAGTTCAGTTTTCTTGAATTTCCATTGCTTGCCAATCTTCTGGGCAGGCAGACCTTTCTTTTCATTTCTAATCCATCCACGAAGTGTTACTGGCTTGATATCCAGATAGTCCGCGGCTTCGTCAAGGCTGATCCACTTATCGTTGCTTATCTCTTCCATTTCTTCACCTCGTGTTAATTCGGCTTCATTCAAATATGCAAAAAATTCAAATTTATTATACTCTATCATCATTTCAGTGTTCAATCGTTTCTTGCTATTTGATGATATTTATTCATATTTCCGCGATTTCTGTAAATGAACCGGACATGGATATGTCCGTGTTTTTTTTTGTTTATTTTTCAGTCCCTATTAGATTTCTGCCATTGCAGTCAAGGCATTTTTCCTCCAATAACGGACATAGCCGTGTCCGGGGTTTAACACCTCTTTTCTGGCACTATAAGGTTGTCTTCAGAAAGACACCACATAGTCGATCGCTTGGCGCGCAGAGCGGTTCAATCGATTATGGCGGTCGCAATTTAATGCGAATCCAACGTACGCGGATGATTACCTTATTCATCATTATCCCGTCTTTGTACGTAAAGCATCACCACACAACAGCCTCCGATCAAGGCTGACCCGAACGTTTGGTGATGCACCTGCAAACGAGGACATTGCTCATAGGGTAAGCAAGCCTCCATGACAAAAGGAGACAAGAGCATGTCAAACGAAGAATGGATTATCAATCTAGAAAACACAGCAGACGAGGTTGCCGGTATCTGCGGAAGCGAAGTTGTTCGCTTCATTCTCAGGGAACACGGTGCAAGAAGCATCTACGACCTGAATCCGGGCGACTACGCAGAAGTATTCTCTGAGCTTTATGCCTACATCGAGAACTACGACTGACAACTGAATACGAAAGTCCTTCGGTCCTATCGTCCAGCTAACGATCAGGCCAAGGCAAGGGAATTCCCTGCTCCACTCGGTGCGCCCTACCGCGGATAGACGAGTGCATCTCCGGATGGAGCAGGCAGCAAGACAAATTTGGTTCAGCTTCATGCACAGCTGGCCGCCAATTAGAAACGGGGTAACCCGCTTAGGTGGCCTGAATGAAGGAAAAATTGAATCTGTCATCACCGGCTCCCCGTTTCGGAAAGAAACGAGGAAGCCAAGATGGCAATCAAAGTCAAACGAGTAAATTTTTATGACAACAGCAGAATTTATGCAACAGTAGAAGTTAAGACCTATGAGGATGGACGCGTTGAAATCGTACCTCCTGACGGATACCGGATGTATCCGATGGATATTGAGACTGCTGACACCTCGGCACACAGCTTTGTACCAGAACTTATCCGCATGTGGTGGAAAGGCAGTCGTCGGTACAAATGCTACATGGTACCCGTCCTTGAGGAACTGTTCAATGCGATGATGCGGCCTGACTGGTCGGAGGATAAGCGTAATCTTCGTTCCCATAAGTGCCGTGTTGAAGGTGCTCATGGAACACCAATCATATGCCGCAGGGCATCCTGCACCGGCTGTCCAAATGCTGGGAAGGATATGGAGACAAATCAGACATCCTATATCGAAGACCTGAAGAAGAACAGCAACTGGGAACCTGCCACAGAGGACATCACGAGTACTGAAGCTATGGGGCGTATTTTATACGATGAGCTTATCGACTTTCTTGCAAAGCATCAGAAAAAACTGGCTCAAATCAAGCTTCTCGAGGATGAAGGTTATAGTGTGAATGAAATTCATAAAATACTGGATCTTCCCAGCAACACAATCTATTCCGATCGGAAGCGGATAAAGAAGCTGGAAGGCGAATTCTTCAAAGAGGATTAACACGATAGGAGGCGGTGCAGATGATGATTCTGCATCGCCTTCTTTTCTATTCCTGCTAAAATAGCCTTTTCACAGTCTCGACCTCTGAAAAATAGCCTTTCCACAGTCACAACCCCTGAAAATAGCAAAGCCACAGTCTCGCCAGTTAAAAATTCATCAAAATAGCCTTCCCACAGTCACGCCCGACCAACTTTCACATTTTTTCTAAAAGATAAAGCGGCACCCGCCTCTCTTCTCAGAAAGACGGATGCCGCAGAAATGGCTTAAACACGGGCTTTTCCAGCCCTCTTTCAATTTGTTCTTGTTAGTAGAGCCACTGTCTCCACGTGAACAGTCTCGCTGAACTGATCATACGGCTGCACGTATTCTATCCGAAATCCGTTCTCCGACAGAAATTTCAAATCCCTTGCAAGTGTTGCCGGATCACAGCTTACATATACAACCCGATCCGGTTTCATGCGCACAAGCGTCTCCAGGAGTTTTTCATCGCAGCCCTTCCTCGGCGGATCTACTACTGCGACATCCGCACGGATTCCCTGGTTTTCGAGCCTGGGCACAACCTCTTCCGCCTTACCGACATAGAATTCGGCGTTCTCTATCCCGTTGAGCAGAGCATTTCTTTTTGCGTCCTCAATCGCTCTCGGCACGATTTCCACTCCGATAACCTGTCTGGCATTCCGGGCTAGAAAGAGAGATATGGTTCCGATTCCGCAGTACAGATCCATGACTGTTTCATTTCCATGAAGGTCTGCCAGCTCCAGCACCTTCTCATAGATGCGCTGTGTCTGAACCGGATTCACCTGGTAGAAAGACGCGGGAGAGATCTGATACCGTACGCTTATTCCGAATTTCCCCGATTTCAGAATATCTGTAATATATTCCTGGCCCCAGACCGGCTTCACCGGACCGATCATTATGACATTTGTCCTTTTGGTGTTGCTGCTGAAGGTCAGTCCGGTCATTCCGGGAATTTTTTCCAGACGTGTCACAAGATCTCTACTAGCTGTTATCCTGTCGCCATTGATCATCAGGCACACAATGATTTCGCCGGTCGCGAATCCCTTCCGGATCAGGATATGCCGAATCAGTCCCTTTCCGGTTTCTTCGTCATATGCCGGAATGCGGTTATCCTTCATCCAGCTGAGGATCGCGTTCAGAATCTCCCGGTTCTCTGAACAGCCCAGCAGACAGTCCGGATTTGGAATGATGGTATGGGTTCTTCCGGCAAAAAAACCCGCTATCGGTTTGCCGTCGCGGTCTGTACCGACCGGAAACTGTGCCTTGTTCCGATAGCGGAACGGAGATTCCATTGCTATGATTTTCTGGATTTCGAGGTTTTCAAAGCCACCGATTCTTTTCAGATCATTCCGTACCTTATTCTCTTTCATTGCCAGCTGTGCCGGATATGACATCATCTGCAGCTGACATCCCCCGCATCGAAGCGCTGCAGGGCACGGAGGCTCAACTCTGTCGGGAGAGGCCTTCAGCACATGTTCAAGCCTGCCGTAACCGTAAGACTTTTTTGCCTTGATGATTCTGACTTCCGCCCTGTCTCCCGGTACGGTGTCCTTGACAAACAGGGTATACCCGTCCTCTGTCCGCCCGATTCCTGCACCGTCCTGCCCGATGTCGATGATATCCGCCGTTACGGTTTCATTTTTCCTGTATCCCATACTTCCTTCCGATTTCTGATGTAATCCCACATGTATCTCCCGACCCGTTCTTCTTTCAGCTCACCTGGGTCTTCGACCCTGTCCGGATGTCAGCCTGTCCGGGTCACTGACTCTTCCCGGATGTCAACCTGCCCGGGTCAATGATTCTTCCCGGATGTCAACCTGCCCGGGTCACTGACTCTTCCCGGATGTCAGCCCGTCTGCAGCTCCTGTTCTGCCTCTTATTTCAGCTCGTCCAGATCTCCTGTCCTGCGGATATTGGATTCGAATACACGGTTGTACCCGAACCACTCATCCATCGGCTTCTGGGCATTGGACTTGAAGAGCTCGGTCATGGTCTCCAGTCTTGCATCCGCGTTATCTGCCAGATTCAGCGCAAGCGCCTCAGCAAGTGCAGGTTTTTTCGGAGAGCCATACTCATACTCTCCGTGATGAGCCAGGATGCAGTGCTTCAGATCCGACTCCAGCTTCGCGGGGAATCCCGGAATTGTTCTGGCCGTGTCGTGAATCATCTCCGCTCCGATCATGATATGTCCGAGAAGCTGACCGTCATCGGTGTAGTCATTCTGCGGGAACGAAGAAATCTCCACCGTTTTTCCGATATCGTGACAGATTGCGGCCGTGAGCAGCAGATCGGAGTTCAGGATCGGATAATATTTGGTGAAGAAGTAGCACATGTTTGTGACGTACAGCGTGTGCTGCAAAAGTCCGCCGACAAAGGCGTGATGAATTGTCTTCGCCGCAGACGCGCTCTTGAAGCGTCTGATAAATTCCGGATCGTCGACAAAGTAATGATTCAGAAGCTGATGCAGATAGGGATTCTTTACCTTGTTGATGAAGTTCAGGAGCGCGCCGAACATCTCATCGATATTCTTGTCGCTCGTTGGAAGATAATCGGACGGCTTGTACTCCCCTTCCTTCGCGACACGCACTCTTTTCAGGGAAACCTGAAGGGATCCGTTGTATCTCGATACATCGCCGATGATGTCCACATAATCAAGCGCGTTAAAATCGTCGATGCCCGGTGAATCCGGGTCCCAGATCTTACCGTCAACCGTTCCGGTCTTGTCCATCAGGATCACGTTGTCATAGTTTTTACCGTTTTTCGTTGTTGCGGAGGTCCTGGATTTTACCAGATAGATTCCGCTGATTTTCATTCCTTCATTCAGTTCCTGAATATATAGCATAAAAGCCTGTCCTTCCCGTTATTTCTCTCCCAGTGTGACGCTGAACGTAACCTGCGCGTATCCTTCAGCCCCTTGTCTCATGGCAGTGACTGTAATGACGTTATCTGCCTTCAGCTTTAGCAGAACGTTCTCCAGATCCTGAACTGTCCGGATCTTTTTCCCGGATATATCTGTGATAACATCATATTCCTTGAAGCCCGCAAGCATCGCCGGTGAATCCTGTGTTACCTCAGTAACCAGAAGACCGACCGGGATCCCCGTGGTCTGCGACAGACTTTCGGTTACCTCTCTTCCTTTGATGCCCAGATACGCGGTCGTCTCATTGTTCGACAGTCTCTGAATCAGAGCCTTGATCCCGGAGATGGCATAGGCGGTGATCGTAGTGCCTTCATCACCGATGTTCTGTGGAATCAGTCCGATGATTTCACCTTTCATATTCACAAGGATTCCGCTCGTGGAGCTGCTTCCTTCCATATCTGTCGTCAGGATGCTGTATTCGGAATCCACGGCAGATATCTTGTTTGAGACTGAGGTTACTATCCCGTTTGCAACGATATCACTATAGCCCATCAGGTTTCCGAGCGCAAGTACCGGATCGCCCTGGTGAACGGAATAGGAATTTCCGAGAGGAGCAGCCGCGAGCTTGCTTTTCGCGGTCTCGCTTATGTCCGACGGAGCGACTGTCAGTACGGCCAGACCCGTATCGGAATCCGACTTTCTGAGTGCAGCCTGAACCATTGAGTTGTCGCTGAATTTGACCATGATATTCTCAGAGCCTTCTACCGCACTGCTCTCAGTCAGGATGTAATCGTTGTCCTCTGTCTCGGCGATCAGTATGCCGGCTACCTGCTGCTGTGTCTGATAGTCCTCATTGAAATAATCGAGCTGACTGTTGACACCGATGACTTCTACAAGAGATCGTTTTGCCTCATCCGCAGTCTTCAGCATGTCCTGATAGAGCTGCTGATATTCTTCCAGCGTGATCCCATTCGATCCGGCCGCACTCTCTGTCCCGTTTGCGTTCGAATCCTCCGCAGCCGACTGTCCGGAACCGGATTCTGAAGCAGACTCATTTCCGAATACAGAAACTGTCGCGGCCGAGGCGGAGACAGAATCTGTCGGGGAGAGATACTGCGGTGTTTCTGCAGATCCAGATGTGGCGGCTGCAGAAGAGGATGAGAGCGCAGTATTCTCCGATGACGATGAAACGGAAGCCAGAGCTTCCGGGGCGGAATCCTCCGGTATGGTTATTTTCTCCTTGTCTGCCCCGAAGGCTCGTCTTGCCACGGGGTAAATGCCAGCGTGTACAAAAGCAGAAATTGCGCCGATTGCCACTCCGATTCCGATCACGGAGAGAACACGCATGACCTGTGCTTTATGGCTTCTGGGTTTTTCGCGGATCACCTGATTGATGAACTGGTAGGTATCCTTCGTTTCTGCATCGGTTTTCTCTGCGGAAGTCTCAGCAGAAGACGGGCCGCGCATTTCAGCGGAATCGGATTTTTCCATTTCTTCGGCCGATTCCGGATTTGTCTTGAATGTATCGTCCTTCATAAGATTTCTCCATAGGGCGCGGGCATTCTTCCGCCGTACGCTCATAAGAAAAACGGTTATCCGCTGCCCGGGTGTCAGCTTCCTCTGCGGTCAGCGGCCATTGGAATCTCGATATAACGATGTAACTATAGCAAAGACATATGAACATTTTATGAATGTCCTGCGGTTTCTGACGGTATTTTTGACTCAGACGGTTTCGAAAATCTGATTTTTAGAGTATGATAAGTAATGGTATGGCTTTGCCTGTTTATGCATTGCTTCGAAGAACACACGACAGTTGTAAATGTATAATCACCAGATTTGGCAATAATTATTAACTAAAACTTCCCACACTCAAAAGGTGTGTTGAACCTTGAAAACTCAATAATGTAGGCAATTAAAAAGGCATAGACGCTGTGCCTTTGGTATAATTGAGTTGACTAGAAACA